>JACDFX010000428.1 GCA_013815575.1 Rubrobacter sp. | reverse complement strand
CCTTTGGCGAGGTGTTTGGGGATGGAGGTCATGCCCTCGGAGCCGCGGTAGCGGGGGTGGCCGTCGGGTGGTCTCTGGCCTTCGGCGTCGGCGAAGCCGCGGGCCCATTCCTTGGCGGCGCCGGCGGAGAGCCAGCCCTCGACGAGGCCGCGGAACCTGTCGCCCCGAACGGTGAAGAACTGGGTACCGTGGTCGAAGCTGGCGCCGCCGAACCGGCGGGTGGCCATCCGGCCGCCGACGCCCCGGCCCTTGTCCAGTACAACTACGTCCCATCCGGCGTCCCGAAGCTCTCTGGCCGCCATCAGGCCCGAGATGCCCGCCCCGATGACGACACAGGATCTTGCTGAAGAATTCTCCTGCATAGCGTTAACCTTTCGCCGGGCGTCGGACGGGGGGACGGAGGGTCGAGAGGCCGCCGTCTACGCCGAGGATCTGGCCCGTGATCCAGGACGACTCCGAACCGAGGAGGAAGGCGATGGCGCCGGCGATGTCTTCCGGTTCGCCCAGCCTGCCGAGCGGGTGGAGGTCGAGTGAGGCCTTCCTGGCCGTCTCGCTGCGCGTGACGTTCTCGGTCATCTGGGTCTGAACCAGGCCTGGCGAGACGACGTTGAAGCGCAAGCCCCGCCCGACGTAAGAGGCAGCCGCCGAGAGGGCTAGCCCCGCCACGCCGGCCTTGGCCGCAGCTATCGCCTCGTGGTTGGCGAGCCCGACGCGGGCTGCGACGGAGGAGAGGAGCACGACGGAGCCGCCGTCCGGCATGTGCTTCGCCGCCGCCCTGACGGTGTTGAAGGCGGTTGTGAGGTTCTGGGAGATCTGGCGGGAGAACTCCTCGTCCGAGGTCATGTGGGCGGGCTTGAGCAGGAACGAGCCGACGCAGTTGACCGCTCCCGCGATCGGGCCGTTCTCCCGTGCCGTCGTCGAGAACAGGTCGTTCACAGCCCCGCCGTCGGTGGCGTCTACGGCTCGGTAGGGGGCGTCTAGCTCGCCGGCGAGTTCCTTTAGGCGCCCCTCGTCGCGGGCGGCGAGGACGGGGGTCGCGCCGTCGCGGGTCAGGTGGCGGCAAAGCTCCGAGCCGATGCCGCCGGTCGCCCCCAGGACGATGAACGTGGGTGGGTGGTTATCCATGGGTGAGTCCTCTCTGTGGTTGGGCCATTCGTGCGGCCCGGTTGATGCTAGCGAAGTGGATGTCTACGATGTCCCGGACGTCTTCCGAGTAGCCGCCGGCCATGGTTACCGCGACGGGGATGTCGCGTTCCCGGCAGACTTCGAGGACGAGGCGGTCGCGTTCGGCGAGGCCGGCCTTCGTCACCGAGAGGCGGCCCAGGCGGTCGGCCTCGAATGGGTCGGCGCCGGCGAGGTAGATCGCCAGTTCCGGCCTCGACTCCTCCAGCGCCCGTTCGAGGCCAGACCGGAGGGCTTCGAGGTAGGTCCCGTCGCTGGTGCCGTCGGGGAGGGGGATGTCCAGGTCGCTGCGTTCCTTGTGGAAAGGGAAGTTCTTTTCGGCGTGGATCGATAACGTGAAGACGCTTCGGTCGCCCGCGAGGATCGCGGCCGTCCCGTTTCCCTGGTGGACGTCGGTATCCACGACGATGACCCGTTCGACGTGGTTTGCCGCCTGCACGGCGCGGGCGGCGATGGCCGAGTCGTTGAAGACGCAGTAGCCCTCCCCGCGGTTGGCGAAGGCGTGGTGGGTGCCGCCGGCCAGGTTGGCGGCGAAGCCGTCTTCGAGCGCGGCGAGGCAGGCCCCCACGGTGCCGCCGGAGGCCCTCCGGGAGCGCTCGACCATGTTCTCGGACCAGGGGAAGCCGATGCGCCGGACCTCCTTGTCCGTGAGGGTGCCCGACACCACGCGGTCGAGGTAGCCTGGGTCGTGGGCGCGCAGGATCTCCCCGTCCGTGACGGCCTCGGGCTCTCGCAGCTCGCCGGGCCCGCAGATGGAGGAGCTCTCCACACGCCCGCGCAGCAGCGAGTACTTGGTCATCGGGAAGCGGTGCCCGTCGGGTAGCGGCAGCACGAAGTGGTCGCTGTAGAAAACCTTCACGGGGTTGAAGACCTGCGTCCCATCGCACAAATGTAGTACATCGAGGTGGGGATCTTAGAGATAGCTATTATAAAAAGGCCGGAAAGGGCTATGGTAGCATCGCCTTCTTGCGACGTATGGACGATCCTACCCAACAAAGGCTCTTCTCGGAGACCCCCGGCAGCATCTCGCCGCCGGAGCCGGGCCTGTACCTCGGCACCTCCGGCTGGTCCTACTCGGACTGGGAGGGGACTGTCTACCCGGTTGGAATCCCGGCCGGGTCGCGGCTGGCGGAGTACGTCAAGGGTTACGCGACCGTGGAGATCGACTCGACCTTCTACGGGACGCCACGCGCGTCGACGGTTCGGAGGTGGCGTGAGATCTCGCCCGACGGGTTCCTCTTCGCCACCAAGTTCCCGCAAGAGCTGACGCACGAGCGAAACCTCGTCGGTGTCCGTAGCGAGGCCGAAGGCTTCGTCCAAGCCATGCAGGCGCTCGAAGACAGGCTCGGTCCCCTGCTCCTCCAGCTTCCGCCGTCCTTCACCGTAGAAGGGATGGGGGTGCTCGAGGATTTTCTGTCTGACTTGCCGAAGGGACCGCGCTACGCCGTCGAGGTACGCCACGGGAGCTGGCTAGGCTCCGACCTGCCGGCGCTGCTGCGCGAGCACGGCGTCGCCCTCACCCTGATCGACTACCCCAGGATGCCCCGAATGCAGGAGGCGACCGCGGACTTCGCCTACATCCGCTG
>JACDFX010000427.1 GCA_013815575.1 Rubrobacter sp. | reverse complement strand
CTATCTGCTGCTCGAAGAGGTCGAGCACGACCCGGTACTGCGCCTCGAGCTCGTTCAGGGTCCGCGGGTCCAGCACCTCCGTGTCCGCCGCCGCGTTGATCTCACGGGCCTCTTCGAGCTCCCCCTCGAAGTCCCGGCGGCCCTGCTCGTAGGGCTCGAGGAAACTCTCCTCGCCGTTTAGCAGGTAGCCGCGCTTGCCGGTCTCCATGTTGAGCAGGTCGATCTCTAGGTCGTCCACGCGCTGGTGCATGTCGCTCGCCCGCTCCTGGCGCTCGAGGTTGACCTCGGCGATCCTGTAGGACTCGTAGGCGACGACGCCGGCCAGCAGCAGGATCATCGCGAGCAGCAGCGCGAACCCCAGGTACAGGCGGGCCCGGACGGTGCTCAAAGCGTCCTTGAGACGCGTCCCGAACCCGCGGCCCCCCGGCCGAGAGAGCCGGGCCGGGAGGACGGGAGGAACCCGAACGAATTTTTGCACGCCATCTTCACGTTTTACCTCTTGCTTGCATCGGTTCGCGCCACCCAAAGGGCTACGCCGGGTATGGTAGCCCGCCCTCCAGCACGCATTCTGCGACGTATTTTACGACGAAGCGGACCCCAGGGCCACGTGGCACCACCCGGGAGACCCCGGGCCGGGCCGAAGGGGTCGCCGGCTCAGGCGCGGGGCAGGCGGACGGTGAAGGTCGTGCCCTGGCCGGGGACGCTCTCCACGGTCACCCGTCCCCCGTGGTTCTCGGCGACGTGCTTTACGATGGAGAGGCCGAGGCCCGTCCCGCCGGTCGCCTTGGAGCGCGCCTTGTCCACCCTGTAGAACCGCTCGAATATGCGCGAGAGCTTCCCCTCGGGGATGCCGATGCCCGTGTCGGCGATGCTGATGATGATCTCATCCCCCTCCGTCCCGCCCGTGACCTCGACCCGCCCCCCCGACGGCGTGTACTTCACGGCGTTATCCACCAAATTAGTGAACATGGAGGTGAGTTGCGTCTCGTCGCCGCGGACGGTGTAGCGGGCGGCCTTGCCGAAGCGTTTCCACTGGAGGGTTATGTCTTTTCTGCGGGCGACCCTCCTCATGCCCGCGAGCACGGTCATGAGCACGCCGCGCACGTCCACGAGGGTTGGGTAGTCCGTCCTCTCCTGGCTCTCCAGCCGGGCCAGGTCGAGGAGGTCGGTGATCAGGTTGGCGAGCCGCTCGGTCTCCTTTTTGAGCTGGGCGGCGAAGAGCCGCGCCTGGACTGGGTCCTCCTCCAGGCTCTCCTCCAGGCTCTCGGCGAGGAGCTTCAGGCTGGTCGCGGGGGTCTTGAGCTCGTGGGAGACGTTGGCGACGAAGTCGCGCCGGATCTTGTTGACCCTCTGCAGCTCATCGGGGCTGACGGGCCCAGGCCTCGGCCCCCCGTGCCCCCCGTTCTCGCGCCTCTCCAGCGCCAACCGCTACCCCGGTTGCCCGGCGCCGGCCCTGAGCCTGGCCTCGAAGCGGTAGCCCAGGCCCCGCGCCGTGTGGATGAAATCGTAGGAGCTCTTCTCCTCTAAGGCGGCCCGGATGCGCCGGATGTGCACGTCTATGGTGCGCGAGGAGCCCACGCCGGCGTGCCCCCAGACCTCTTTCGCCAGCTCCTCGCGGCTGCGGAGCTCCCCCGGCGTCGAGGCGAGTGCGGCCAGGAGTTCGAACTCTTTGAGGCGGAGGTCCAAGGGTTCGTTGCCCGCGCGGGCCGTAAAGTTCTTCGTGTCCAGTTGGAGGTCTCCGGCCTCGATGATCTTACCCCGCCCGCCCGTCTCGCCCCTCTTCAGGTTCGCGTTTATGCGGGCGACGAGCTCCTTCATCCCGAATGGCTTGGTCACGTAGTCGTCGGCGCCGGCCTCGAAGCCGCGGACCTTGTCCTCCTCGGCGTCCTTGGCCGTGATCATGACGATCATCACGCCCGTGTCGCGCTCCCGAATCCGCTCGCACACCTCTATACCGGACTCGCCGGGAAGCATGATGTCTAGCAGTATAAGGTCGGGCCTGAGCTTCCGGGCCATCCGGAGGGCCTCGGCCCCGGTCGTGGCCTGGTTGACCCCGAAACCGCTCCGGGAGAGGTTGTAGGCCAGGGTGCCCATGATGACCTCGTCGTCCTCGACTATCAGGATCTCCGCCTCACTCGTCACCAAAACGCGCCCTCTCCCGCTCTTCAGACCCGGTCGACCCGCAGTATAGACGGCGCCCCCTCACGCTTCAGTTTTTTAACGAGCTTTTAACAGAGCCTCCGTGCAGCACGCCTGCCTAGGGGGAGCTAGTCTCCCCCTTTCTCCTGCCCTTATTCAACGTATGTCCTAGAAGAGAGGCTTCTCGGAAGTCCAGGCTCAGTGGGAGTGGGTGGGCAGACCGTCGTGGCTGTGGGCGCTGATGCGGTGGTGTTCCTCGCCCGCTTCTTGCACGGGGTCCACGTGTATGACGGCCCCACTCAGGTAGCTCAGGTGGTGCAGCAGCCGGTGGTTGACCTCGCGGGCCACCGCGTGACCTTCGGCCACCGACAGGTTCGGGTCTACCGCGACGTTCAGCTCCGCGTGCAGCCTATGCCCCAACCACCGCGCCCTGACCTCCGAGACGTCCTCCACGCTTAAAACCTCGCGAGCGGCGTGACGTATCTCCTCCACGGCCTCAGGCTCCACCCCGTCCAGCAGGCGGGTGAAGACCGCCTTGCCAGACTGCCAAACGATCCCCAGGATCGCCGCCGCTATGAGCAGTCCCACGATGGGGTCCGCAAGCGGGTAGCCAAGCCACACCCCTATAGCAC
>JACDFX010000426.1 GCA_013815575.1 Rubrobacter sp. | reverse complement strand
GGTTACGAGACCCGATTCGATCAGCTGCCGGGCGACCCGGGCCACCCCTTGCCGCAAGTTTTCGAGCTTCAAGACGACCCTTCTCCGGGAGGCCGTATCTCGTACTTGATGCCCTCTTGCCGGCCATGCTGTTCGAGGGCCTCCACCACGTTCTCGAGCGACCGGACCCCGGAGATGAAGGGCTCGGGATCGACCCGGCCGCTCTTCAAGAGATCGAATGCCACCTGGACGGTGTAGGGGGTGTGGTGGAAGATGCCTCGTACGGTGAGCTGCGAGTAATGCAGCAGCACGGTATCCACCTCTATGGAAGTACCCGACGGCGCCCCACCGAAGAGCGTCACCTCCCCGCCCTTGCGGACCATCTGCAAGGACTGCTCCCAGAGCTGCGGGATGCCCACCGCCTCGATTACCACGTCCGCTCCGCGCGCTTCGGGCGTCCACTCTCGCACGGCCGCGATCGTGTCCATCCCCTCGGCGGCCTCTACCGTCTCCTCGGCTCCTAGCTGCCTGGCGACGGCGAGCCTGTCGACGCTCTTGTCCATGCAGATTACCCTGGCCCCGCGCTCCGTGGCCAGCCGGACGAACATTAGTCCGATCTGCCCGGCCCCGACGACCGCCACGGTGTCTCCCATCGCGATGGGCGTGCGTACGATCCCGTGTACGGCACACGCCAGTGGCTCCAAAAGGGCCGCCCGGCTGAACTCCATGCCCGCAGGGATCTCGTAGAGGTTTTGCTCTACAATCCGGGGCGGAATCACGATGTACTCGGCGAAGGCGCCGTTGAGGAAGGAGAGGTTCTCGCACATGGACTGGTCCCCGACCTTGCAGTAGTAGCACTGGTTGCAGGGCGCGGAGTTGGCCGCGACCACCCGCATCCCGGGGCTCCAGCCCTCGACCCCCTCGCCGACGGCCTCCACCGTTCCCCCGAACTCGTGCCCGAAGGGCGAGGGAGTCTCCTTGATGAGTGTCGGGTGTCCCCGCTTGTAGGTTTTTACGTCGGTGCCGCAGGTCAGGGCCGCCCCTATCCGGACCCGCAACTCGCCGGGACCGGCTTCCGGCACGGCGACGTCCTCCATCCGCACGTCCCCGGGCTCGTAAAACATCGCCGCTCTCAACGCCGCTACCCCCTGTCCGTTCTGTCGGATCCCGAAGCCCCTCCGCAGTCGCACTGTAGCAGCAAGCTTTGGAACCGGGCAAACCTGCTATAGTGCGGCCAGGGGGAAAGGAGCACCGAGATGGGAAGCGGTTATCGGGGGGCCGGTCGTCGGGCGTTGGCTCGGGGGATGACCTAAGGTGGCGTCGGCGGGGTACACGATCGGCATCGACTGCTCGACCACGGCGACTAAGGCCGTCGTCTGGGATCGGAAGGGAAACGCCGTGGCCGAGGGACGGGCTAGCTTTTCGCTCGCGACGCCCCAACCGGGCTGGTACGAGCAGGACGCGGAGGACTGGTGGCGTTCCACCATCGTCGCGCTCAAGGAGGCGGTCTCCAGGGTTGATCCGGGCGGGATCCGAGCCATAGGTATTACCCACCAGCGGGAGAGTTTCGTCTGCACGGACGAGGATGGCCGTCCTCTTCGGCGGGCTATCCTGTGGCTGGACGCGCGGTCCTACGACGAGGTCGACCGCTACGGATCCGAGGAGATCCACGAGATAACGGGCAAGCCGCCAAGCATGACCCCGGCCCTCTACAAGCTCTTCTGGCTGCGCGCCAACGAGCCGGAGCTCTTCGATCGGACGGCCAAGGTGCTGGACGTGCACGCCTTCCTCGTCCGGCGGCTGACGAGGGAGTGGCGCACGAGCTGGGCTTGCGCGGATCCCTTGGGTCTCGTGGACCTGCGGAGCTTCGACTGGTCGAGCGAGGTGCTCTCAGAGGTCGGGCTCGAGCGGGGTCAACTCCCCGAGTTGGCGCCGCCCGGATCCGTGGTTGGCGAGCTCGAGGGCGGGGTGGCGAACGAGATCGGGCTCCCGCCGGGGCTGCCGATCGTGGGCGGCGCCGGTGACGGCCAGGCCGCGGGCCTCGGGGCTAATATCACCGAGCCCGGACGAGCTTACCTGAACCTCGGCACGGCCCTCGTCTCCGGCACCTACAGCGACGACTACGCCTGGGGCCGCGAGTTCCGTACCCTTTCGGGCCCTATCCCTGGGACGTACGTCCCGGAGACCCTGCTGCGCGGTGGGACCTACACCATAAATTGGTTCGTCGAGAACTTCGGTGGCGTCCGGGCCGCGGAGTTGGGCCTCGATCTGAGCGCCGAGGAGATTCTCGAGGCTGCGGCGAGCCGGGTTCCTCCGGGTGCGGACGGTCTGCTCCTCTTACCCTACCTGAACGCGTCCTCCACCCCCTATTGGGACTCGCAGGCCAGGGGCGTCCTCTTCGGTTTGCGAGGCGCGCACAAGAAGGCGCACGTCTACCGGGCGGTCCTTGAAGGGCTCGCCTTCGAGCAGCGCCTGGAGACCGAGGCCATGGAGAAGAGGATCGAGCAGCCGGTCGAAAAGTTCTTCGCGATGGGCGGCGGATCGCGCAGCCCGCTCTTTTGCCAGCTGGTCGCCGACGTCACCGGCCGGCCGGTGACGTCGTGCAAGGAGATAGAGACCACCTGCCTTGGAGCAGGGATGATGGCGTTGGCGGCTCTGGACGGTTCCGAACTTCGCGATGTGGCCGCAACGATGAGCGGAGAGGGGGCCACCTACGAGCCGGACGAAGAGAGGGCAGCCTTCTACGACCGAATCTACAACGACGTTTTCAAGGAGCTGTACCCTCGGCTCGCGCCGCTCTTCCC
>JACDFX010000066.1 GCA_013815575.1 Rubrobacter sp. | reverse complement strand
CGAGGCGGTCCTCGCCGCCGTCGTCACGGTCGTGGTCGTGCGGGGGGTCCTGCTCGTCCGCAGCGGACGGACCACGGCCGCGGAGACGGACCCCGGTGAAGAGCGACGCTACTAGAAGGACGTTCGTGGCGCCGTGATCGAGATAGAGGGCGTCTCCTTCTCATACCGCACGGGTGAGGAGGACGCGGTGCCAGCCCTGAGCGAGCTGGACCTGCGCGTAGAGCCGGGACGCTTCGTCGCGATCATCGGCCACAACGGCTCGGGCAAGAGCACGCTCGTCAAGCTGCTCACCGCCATCCAGTACCCGACGGGGGGCACGATCCGGATTGACGGCGTCCCCGTGGACGAGGAGAACCAGTGGGAGGTCCGGCGCAAGGTCTCCGTCGTCTTTCAGGACCCCGACGACCAGCTCGTGATGAACCGCGTCGAGGACGACGTGGCCTTCGGGCCCGAGAACCTGGGGTTGCCCCGGGAGGAGATAGCGCAGAGGGTCGAGTCGTCGCTTGGCGCGCTCGGCCTGCGCGAGATCCGGGGGCGACTGATCGAGGACCTCTCTTCGGGCCAGAAGCAGCGGGTCGCGATAGCCGGGGCGCTGGCGATGCGCCCGCGGTTCCTGATCCTGGACGAGCCCACCTCGCTCCTTCCCGTCCCGGTCGCGATGCGCCTGGTCGCGACCATCCGGGACCTTAACCGCCGCGAGAATATGGGCGTCCTACACGTTACCCACTCCATGCACGAGGCCTCCCTCTTCGACCGGGTCGTGGTAATGGAAGCGGGCCGCAAGATCCTGGACGGCACCCCCGCGGAGGTCTTCCGCCACGTCGAGCGCCTGCGAAAGGTCGGCCTGGACGTGCCCCTGGCAGCGAGCCTCGCCTATCGTCTGCGCGCCCGTGGCATCCACCTGGAGGGCGACATCCTGGACGAAACGGACCTGCGGGCCGCCCTCTCCGCCGTCCGGTCCGGTCCCCAGGCCTGATGGAGGACTCGGCGCCCCCGATTCTGGAGCTGCGGCACTTCGGCTACACCTACCTCGAAGGGACGCCGCGGGCGAGTGAGGCGATCCGGGACGCGTCTTTCGAGATCCGGCGCGGCGAGAGGGTGGGCATCGTGGGCGCGACCCAGTCTGGTAAATCAACCATCGTGGACTCTTTTGCCCACCTCCTGCGCGTGAAACCGGGGCAGGTCTTCTACGAAGGCCGGGACATCGCCGAACCCGGCTACGACCGGGCGAGGCTGCGGCGGGAGGTCGGCATCGTCTTCCAGCGGCCCGACTCCCAGATCATCGAAGACGTCGTCGGCGCGGACGTGGCCTTCGGCCCGACCGCCGCCGGATTGTCCGCCGCCGAAACCCGCGAGCGCGTCGAGGAGAGCCTGAACACGCTGGGGCTCCCCTACCCGGAGTACCGGCTGCGCTACGTCCACGCGCTCTCCGGCGGCCAGCGCCGGCGGGTCGCCATAGCCGGCGTGCTCGCCATGCGCACGCCGGTCCTGGTCCTCGACGAGCCGATGGCCGGGCTCGACCCGCGCGGAAGACGCGAGCTTCTGGAGCTTCTGTTTCGGCTTCAGGACGAGCGCGACCTCACCCTGATCGTCTGCTCCGCCAGCCTCACCGACGCTAGCCTTCTCTGCGACCGCTTCGTGGTGCTCGACGGTGGAACGGTCGTGATGGACGGTCCGGTGCGCGAGGTGCTGCGCGAGGTAGACCGGCTCGCAAAGCTCGACATCACGCTCCCCGAGCCCGTCATCGGGGCGCGCGAGCTGCGGAAGCTCTTCCCGGACTTTCCGACCGACCTTCTCACCGAAGACGAGCTCGAAGCCGAGATCGTGAAGAGGATCGGGGCTGCGTAGTGCTGGAGCTTCAGCGGAACGTCATCTTCGGGCAGTACGTAGATACCGGCTCGTTTATCCACCGGATGGACGCGCGGATCAAGCTCGTCATCACGTTCGTCTTCGTCGTCGCCTCGTTCCTGATCGGGGACTTTATAGGCTTCGGGATAGTGCTGTTGCTGCTGGCCCTGATACAGATCGTCTCCCGCATACCCGTCGGCTTTATCCTGCGCGGCTCGCAGTTCTTTCTGGCTTTTCTCCTCTTTATCCTGGTCTTTCAGGTTCTCTTCTATCCTGGGGAGGCGTCGAACTATCTGTGGCGGTGGTGGATACTCTCGGTCTCGACCGAGGGGCTCTACACGGCCGGCATACTGGGGCTGCGCGTGATCTTCCTGTACCACGTCACCACGATGCTGATGCTAACGACCTCGCTCGTGGACCTGACGAACGGCCTGGAGCTGATCTTCGCCCCGCTCCAACGCCTCCGCCTGCCCGTAAACGAACTGGTCCTCGTCTTCGTCATAGCCATAAAGTTTGTCCCCATCTTTATAGAAGAGATAGAACGCCTCGCCCGCGCCCAGACCGCCCGCGGCGTCCCCTTCGACCAGGGCGGCGCCGTGACGCGCGCGAGACGCATCGGACGCCTACTCGTCCCCATCTTTATCAGCGGGTTCACCCGCGCTGACACCCTGACCACCGCCATGAACACCCGCAGCTACCGCGGCGGCCGAGGCCGCACCAAGTTCCGACTGATGGAGGCGAGGCCCTCCGATTGGGCGGTTCTAGCGCTCGTCCTGGCCTGGATGATCGTCGCCTGGCTCGTATAGGTCTCAGGCTTGACCGGGGCGCCCTCAGGGTCAAGGACCGCGGTCCTCGCGCAGCAGGCAGGCGCCGACGAGGGCGAGGAACGCCCCGAGAGAGCGTAGCCGGTCGAGCCCTCCGCGTAAGAGTTCAAGTAGAGTTGCGCGCGGGCCCTTCCTTCGCCGCTTCTCTGGCGGTCAGGTTTGGCCAGGTACGCCCGCCGAGGCCGTTACTCGCGCCCGGTTGTAGAGTCTAATGTCTACTGAATGGTAGACTGAACGGTATGAGCACCACTATTCGGGTTGAAGACGCCACCAAGCGTAGGGTCAGGGCTCTGGCGGAGACCACGGGCATGAAGATGCAGGCGGTAGTGGAGGAGGCGGTTGCGGAGTACGAGCGCAAGGTATTCTGGGAGCGGACCAACGCGAGGTATGACGAGTTGCGTGAAGATCGGGAGGAGTGGACCGGAATCTCGGACGAGCGCGACGGCGAGTCGGGCGCGTTGCGAGACGCCTCGGGTTGACGGACGTGAGGCGTGGCGAGGTATGGTTGGTTGATTTCGGTGTCCCCGTGGGACGCGAAGGTGGATACGTTCGCCCGGCGGTTGTGATGTCGTCCGACATGCTGAACGCCGGGCCTGGGGGCGTAGTCGTGGTGGTGCCCACGACCACCTCGCGGCGGGATCTACCGTTGCACGTCGAGATCGAGCCTGGCGAGAGCGGTCTGGACGAGACCAGCTACGCAAAATGCGAAGACGTCAAATCTGTCGCCGTCGAACGGATGGTACGCCGCTTCGGCACCACATCACCGGAGGCCGTCCACCAGATAGGCCAGACGCTCCGCTACGTGCTGGAGTTGTAGGATGCTGGAAGAAGTGAAGACAATGGTCGATAGGGAGATCCTCGGCGGTTAGGGTTTAAACTACCAGTGATGGATTGGAGAGAGCACATCACGGTGGACCCAGATGTCTGCCACGGCAAGCCCTGTATCAAGGGGACCAGGGTGATGGTCTCCGTTGTGTTGGATAACCTCGCCGCCGGACAGACGCCGGAGGAGATCACCGAGAGCTACCCCTCTGTCGGCCGCGAAGCCATACAGGCGGCCATCGCGTACGCCGCGGATCTGGCACGCGAGCGCGTCGTACCCTTGCCGGCCTAAGGCGCCGCGTGAGGTTCAAGATCGATGAGAACCTCCCTGTGGAACTGGCCGAGGAGCTGCGGACCGCCGGACACGAGGCCGCCACCGTGGGCGACCAACTGCTCGTCGGTACCAACGACCGAAATCTGTCCGAGGTCTGTAAGAGCGAAGGCCGGATCTTCGTGACACTGGATCTCGATTTCGCCGACATACGAACCTACCCGCCAGACGAGTATCCCGGAATTATCGTGCTGCGTCCCCTCCGGCAAGACAAGGCTCACGTTGTCGACGTATTCCGGCGAACGCTAAGTGCGGTCGAACACGAACCCCTGGAAGGCCGTCTCTGGATAGTAGAAGAGAAGCGTATCCGTATCCGGTGAGGTCTTTGCCGACCGAACTCTCGTAACGCTTTCGCCGCGAAATAGCCAGTTTTGCGCGTGCTAGAATGCCCGACTATGCAGGATGAGAGGCTGGGCGAGGACACGACCGCCGAAAAACTGGAAGGGCTGGAGAAGCTGCGCGAGAGGGCGGCCCATCCCGCCTCCGAGCAAGCCGTGCAGCGGCAGCGCGAGAAGGGCAAGATGACAGCCCGCGAGCGCATAGAGGCGCTGCTGGACGAGGGAACGTTCGTTGAGATCGACCGGTACAGGGTGCATCGTTCGGACAACTTCGGGCTTGGGGAGAACAGGCCGCTCGGGGATGGGGTCGTTACCGGGTACGGGGAAGTCATGGGGCGGAAGGTCTGTGTGTTCTCGCAGGACTTTACGGTGTTCGGGGGGTCCCTTGGCGAGGTCTACGCCGAGAAGATCTGCAAGGTCATGGACCTGGCCCTCAGCACCGGATGTCCTATCGTCGGCATAAACGACTCGGGTGGGGCCAGGATTCAGGAGGGGGTCGTCTCGCTGGCCGGGTACGCGGACATCTTCCACAGGAACGTGCTCGCCTCTGGTGTGGTGCCCCAGATCTCGGTGGTCATGGGACCCTGCGCCGGGGGCGCGGTCTACTCGCCGGCCATCACGGATTTCGTCTTTATGGTCGAGGAGACGAGCCACATGTTCATCACCGGTCCCGACGTCATAAGGAACGTCACGGGCGAGGAGGTGAGCCAGGAGAACCTCGGCGGGGCCGTCACCCACAACACCAAGAGCGGCGTCGCCCACTTCTCCTCCCCGGACGAGGAGACGTGCCTCCTGGACGTGCGCTTCCTGCTCTCCTTCCTGCCGGAGAACAACCTGGAGACCGCCCCTTACTATCCTCCGGCTGACGATGCGGGACGGATGGACGAGGGGCTCGCCTCGCTCGTGCCGGACTCGCCACGCCAGCCCTACGACATCAGGGAGGCGATAGGTCTCGTCGTGGACGACGGGGAGTTCTTCGAGGTGCAGGAGGGTTGGGCGCAGAACTTGGTCGTCGGGTTTGTCCGGCTCGACGGGCACGCGGTCGGGGTGGTTGGGAACCAGCCGAAGGTGCTCGCCGGGACGCTCGATATAGACGCGAGCGTAAAGGGGGCGCGGTTCGTGAGGTTCTGCGACGCGTTCAACATACCCTTGCTCACGTTCGTGGACGTGCCGGGGTTCATGCCTGGGACGGGGCAGGAGTGGGGTGGGATCATCCGCCACGGCGCCAAGCTGCTCTACGCTTTTTCCGAGGCCACCGTCCCCAAGATGACCGTCATCACCAGGAAGGCCTACGGCGGGGCCTACGACGTCATGAACTCCAAGCACATAGGCGCCGACGTCAACGTCGCCTGGCCGACCGGCGAGGTCGCGGTCATGGGGGCGGGGGCGGCGGTCGGGATCATCCACCGCAGGCGCATCGCCGAGGCGGAGGACCCCGAGGCCGAGCGCGAGGCCCTGATCTCAGACTACGAGCAGAAGTTCAACAACCCGATGGTCGCCGCGGAGATGGGCTTTATAGACGACGTCATAGACCCGCGGGAGACGAGGCCATACCTCATAAAAGCCCTCTCGATGGTCCGGACCAAGCGTCCCGAGCGCCCGCCGCGCAAGCACGGGAACATCCCCCTCTGAGTACCGTGACGGGGAGGGGAATCGCCGGGATACGCAGGCTCTGGCCCAGGACGCGGAGGGCTTGGGCGCTGGCGGTCTTCGGCGTCCTGACGTTCTTCGTGCTTGACGTGCTCGCGCTGCGGGGTTCGGACCTGGCGCTTGACCTCCTCATCTTCCTCTCCGGCATGCTCGCCGGCGCGGTCGCGGCCCGCCTGGCCACCTACCCGCTCAGAAGAATGGCGGGTAATCCCGGAATCTGGAGGACCGTCGGGCTGTTCGTGGGGCTGGCCTCGGTCTTCGTGATCATCTTCGGCGGCACGGCCCTCGCCGGCATCCCACCGTATCCCACCGCCGAGGGGGGCAACGTGGGGACCATGATCTACGGCCTCGCCCTGGGTTTCCTCGTCGGCGTGCCGGGCGGCCTGGTACGGGCCGGGTCAAGGGAGCATCGGCCTTCTCCTGTCCCGGACCTCAAAGTGGCTGCCGTGATACTGGTAACGGTGGCCGCGTTGTTCGGGTTGCTCTTCATGCTCTTCTTGCTGCTGGAGTACGCGCTCGTGCCCCTGATAAGGGCCCTGGCCGGATGACGGACGCGCCCCGAACCCGGATTGGGCCAGCCCCGACTCCCGAGGAGGCCGCGGCCATCGTGGCGGCGCTGGAGGTGCTGCGCGGGGGGAGGGCCGAGGCGCGGGATCTGGTAAGAAGTCGGTGGCGGTTGGCGGGACTGCTTGGGCATCCGGTGCCGCGGGGGATGAAGCTCGACGGCGCGTTGTGGTCCTACTCCAGCTGGGAGGTCGGTCTCTAGGTGTTCGAGAAGGTCCTGATCGCGAACAGGGGCGAGATCTCCGTCCGCATAGCCCGCGCGTGCCGGGAGATGGGCGTTAGGAGCGTCGCCGTCTACTCGGACGTCGACCGTGGCGCCCTCCACACGCTCGTCGCCGACGAGGCCTACCACATAGGCCCCACGCCCGCCGCCGAGAGCTACCTGAACGTCGAGAAGCTCATCGAGGTAGCCCGGGAGAGCGGCGCCGAGGCCGTTCACCCCGGCTACGGCTTTCTGGCCGAGAGCGCGCCGTTCGCGAGGGCGGTGACGGAGGCCGGCCTCGTCTGGATCGGGCCCCACCCCGACGCCATAGTGGCTATGGGCTCGAAGGTCGAGTCCAGGCGCATCATGGCAAGGGCCGGCGTCCCGATCACACCCGGCACCGGCGACCCCGTCCGTTCCGCCGACGCCATACTCGAGTTTGCCGCCGACCACGGTTTTCCGGTCGCCGTGAAGGCTTCGGCCGGCGGTGGTGGCAAGGGCTTCGCCGTGGCCCACGACAAGACGCAGGCGGAGGCGGCCTACTCGCGGGCGAGCCGGGAGGGCGAGGCATACTTCGGGGACGGGTCGGTTTACCTGGAGAAGTACCTCCCGGCGCCCCGGCACGTCGAGATCCAGGTCTTCCGCGACAAGCACGGCAACTGCGTCCACCTCGGCGAACGCGACTGCTCCATCCAGCGCCGTCACCAGAAACTTGTCGAGGAATGCCCGAGCCCGGCCCTCGACCCCGAAACGCGTCAGGCGATGGGCCGCGCCGCCGTGGCCGCCGCAGAGGCCGTGGGCTACGACTCGGCCGGCACCGTGGAGTTCCTCCTGCAGAAGGGCGAAGCCAAGGACGAAGCCGGCGACGAGTTCTTCTTTCTTGAGATGAACACCCGCGTGCAGGTGGAGCAC
This sequence comes from Rubrobacter sp., assembly GCA_013815575.1. Taxonomy (GTDB): domain Bacteria; phylum Actinomycetota; class Rubrobacteria; order Rubrobacterales; family Rubrobacteraceae; genus Rubrobacter_D. The sequence goes on along the minus strand of JACDFX010000066.1, from coordinate 93 downwards.
CCCGTCACCGAGGAGGTCACGGGCATAGACATCGTCCAGACCGGCATTCGCATCGCCGCCGGGGAGCCGCTGCCCTTCTCCCAGAGGGAGGTC
>JACDFX010000425.1 GCA_013815575.1 Rubrobacter sp. | reverse complement strand
CCTGGACGGTGAGATTTCCCTGAGGGCCGGACGTCCCATACCCGAGATCTTCGCGGGTGGCGGCGAGGAGCACTTCAGGGACCTCGAACACGCCGCCCTGCTCGACGCCCTCGCCGGGGACGAGGATCGCGTAATCTCCTGTGGCGGCGGCGCCGTCTTGCGCCCGGAGAACCGCGCCGCCCTGCGTGGTACCCCCACGGTCTTTCTTCGCGAAGACATCGACGTCCTCTACGCCCGTACCCGCGGCGGCGACCGTCCCTTGAGGGATGACTCCCCAGAGGGCTTCGCCCGGCGCTACGCCGAACGCTTGCCCCTGTACCGGGAGGTCGCCGACGTCGAGATCGACGCGGACGGCCGCCCAGCTGCCGCCGTCGTCGAGGAGGTCGAACGGTGCCTGTCGAGACGATAGAGGTCCCCGTCTCCCAGCCCTACCCGGTCCTTCTGGGCGACGGCCTCGACCCCGCCGAAGCCGTCTCAGAGAGGCTGCAACCCGGCGCGTGCGTAATTCTGACCGACTCGAACGTAGGACCTCTCTATGCAGATGCGGTAAAAAGCGCGCTGGAAGAGGCGGGCTGGCGGGTCCTTGGCGTGGTGGAGGTGCCGGCGGGGGAGGCTTCCAAGGGCATCGGGACCTACTCGGACGCCGTCGGCCGGCTCGCCAGGCTCGGCCTGGGTCGTGACGGTACCGTCTTCGCCCTCGGGGGCGGGGTAGTGGGAGATCTCGGCGGCTTCGTCGCGGCCACCTTTATGCGCGGCGTGGACCTCGTAGTGCTGCCGACCTCCCTGCTCTCGATGGTGGACAGCGCCGTCGGCGGGAAGACCGGCCTAGACCTGCCCGAGGGGAAGAACCTCGTCGGCTCTTTCGTCCGGCCGCGCGCCGTCGTGGCAGACACGCGCTGGTTGCGAACTTTGCCGGATTCCGAGGTCTCAAACGGCCTCGCAGAGGTCGTGAAGATGGGGCTCCTCTCGGGGGGAGAGTTCTTCGACGAATTGGCCTTCGTCCCCGGGGCTCGCTCTGGCGACGGGGAGGCTCTTCGCGCCCTGATCCGGCACTCCATCCGCTTCAAGGCCGCCGTCGTGGGCGAGGACGAACGGGAGGGAGGCCGTCGCGCGATCCTCAACTACGGCCACACGATCGGCCACGCCCTCGAAGCCGCCGCCGACTTCGCCCTGCCCCACGGCGCGGCCATCTCCGCCGGCATGGTCGCCGCCTCCGGCCTCTCGAGCTCGCGCTTCGCCACGGACCTGACCGGCCTTCACGAGGACCTCCTCCGCTCCGCCGGACTCCCGCTGCGCTCCCCCGGAGTGGACGTGGATGCCGCGCTCAGGGCGATGTCCCGGGATAAGAAGCGCTCCGTCGCCGACGCCTCGACCGAACACCGCTTCGTGCTTCTCAGGGACGTTGGCCAACCAGTCTACGGCGTCGCCGTCGGTGACGACGAGGCCCGCCGCGCTATAGGGGCCCTCGTTGGCTAAGGTCCACGTTCTGAACGGTGTAAACCTCGGCGGCCTCGGAACCCGGCGGCCCGAACTCTACGGCACCCTCACCCTCAACGACATAGAGAGTATGCTGCGTGAAACCTTCCCCGGGGTGGACTTCGAGTTCAGGCAGACGGACCACGAGGGGGAGATGGTTGGCTGGGTGCGGGATGCGGTTGGGTCCGCGGGGCTCGTCGTCAACCCGGGAGCGTGGACGCATTACTCCTACGCGCTGCACGACGCCCTGGAGGCCGTGGATGTACCGAAGGTCGAGGTACACCTTTCGAACGTCCACGCGAGGGAGGAGTGGCGGCGACGGTCGGTGGTGTCGCCGGCGGTAGACGCGGTGGTCGCTGGGATGGGGGCTTGGGGATACCGGGCGGCCATGGGGTACGTGCTCGGGCGGTCGGGCGGGGGATAGCCTGCGCTGGATCTGTGCGATAATGTCGCCGCGCTATTGCGGCATCGGCGCCCGGTTCGCGGTGCGTTCGCCGCGCGTTGTTACACCACCAAGACGAGACGTCTCGAAGGGGGACTTCGGGGATGATATCCACCAGTCAGTTCAGGAACGGCGCCGCTATCCGCGTCGACGGCAAGCGGTTTACGATCCTTTTTTTCCAGCACGTAAAGCCCGGCAAGGGTGGGGCGTTCGTCAGGACGCGCCTGCGCAACATAGATACCGGCGCCCAGATCGAGAAGACCTTCAGGGCCGGGGAGAAGCTGGATAGCGTCAGGACGGAGTCCCGAGCGATGACCTACCTCTACAGGGACGGCGACCTCTTGCATTTCATGGACGCCGGCACCTACGAACAGGTGGCGGTGCCTGCCGAGGCCGTCGGCGAGGCGGCCGGCTACATCGTCGACGGCGGTACGGTCAGCGTGCTCTCCGCGGACGGGGAGGTCGTGAGCGTGGAGCCGCCGGCCCACGTGGACCTCGAGGTCACCCAGTCCGACCCGGGCCTCAAGGGGGACACCGCGACGGGTGCTAGCAAGCCTGCGACGCTCGAGACCGGCCTCGTCGTGCAGGTTCCGCTCTTCGTGAACACCGGGGATAGGGTGCGGGTGGACACGCGGTCCAACGAGTACCTCACGAGGGTCTAGCGCAGATGGGGAAGAGGGACCTTTGAGCCGGCGCACCGGGCGCAAGCAGGCGTTCCTGGGCCTCTACCAGAGCGACGTGACGGGGAGGCCGCTCGGGGCCACCGTGGCGCGGTGGCGCGAGTACAGGGGCGACATGGACGAGTACGCCGTCCGGCTGCTTCGCGGCGTGGAGGCGGAAAAAGATGCCCTCGACGGGTTGCTTACCGAGGT
>JACDFX010000065.1 GCA_013815575.1 Rubrobacter sp. | reverse complement strand
GGCGAAGGAGGATGGGTCTTCTGCGGGCTCGACGTGGGTGAAGAAGGTGCTCTGGGGGAGGTCGCGGGCGATGTCGTTCTCTATCTCTTCCGCGAGGTCGTGGCCCCGCTTTACCGTCCACCCGCCTGGCACGAGTACGTGCATGGAGACGAAGCGGCGCTGGCCTGCCGAGCGGGTCCGGACGGCGTGGAAACGGATGTCCCTCTCCTCGTAACGGGAGAGGATCTTGGAGATCTTCGCCTGATCCTCCGCCGGCAAAGCCCGGTCCAACAACCCCTTGCCGGTGTCGCGCAGGAGCCGGACGCCGGTCGATACGATGTTGGCGGCGACGAGCAGGGCGATCAGGGGATCAAGGACGAGCCAGCCCGTGAGCCCGACGAGCACGATGCCGACCACGACGCCGGCAGAGGTCCAGACGTCGGTGAGCAGGTGCCGGGCGTCGGCTTCGAGGGTTATGGAGCGCAGACGGCGGCCGGCGCGCATGAGCGACAGGGCCACCACGCCGTTGATCGCCGCCGCGACGAGCGTGACGGCGAGCCCGACCCCGACGTTCTGCAACGGCTCGGGGTCGAACAACCTCGGCACCGCCGTCGCCGCGATCCAGCCGGCGGAGATGAGGATGAGCGCGCTCTCCAGCCCGCTGGAGAAGTACTCGGCCTTGTTGTGCCCGAAGGCGTGCTCCTCGTCTGGCGGACGTGCCGCGAGCGTCAGCGCCCACAGCGCCGTTACCGCCGCAACCAGGTTGACCACCGACTCCGCCGCGTCCGAGAACAACCCGACGGACCCCGTCAAGAAGTAGGCCCCGAACTTGAGCCCGATCGTCACCACCGCCGCCGCGATGGACAGCACCGCGTAGAACCGGGTGGACCGGCCGACCCCCGTCACGACTCCCTCCCCCAAAAAACCACTAAAGCCCCCGCCAACTCTTCCTCCGGCCAACCAACCCGCCGAAACACACCAACGAGCCCATATACCTACCACGCGGGAAGCCCTGGATCACGGTCCGAACCCCCAGCAACGTGAAGTTCGTACATGACTCTAAACCACACGGTCATGCTGATGGCCGTCACGACGCAACCCGACGCCCCCTGAACCCGGTCGTACTTCGGACAGAATATCCTGTTTTGCAGCGCTTTTAGGAGCCGCGGGATACCGGTCGGGTCGGGAGATCCACGCCGCGCCGGCGCCACTCATGACGTAATACTAATCCGTAACTACAGGTTTAATGTTTTTGTGGTTGTGGAAGACGGGTGACGGGGATGGTTGAAGGGGCCGGTCTCAATAGATAAACTCCCTCGCGGAGAGGTGGCAGAGCGGTTGAATGCGGCGGTCTCGAAAACCGTTATGTCGGTAACCCCGGCATCGGGGGTTCGAATCCCCCCCTCTCCGCCCGGGTAGCATGGCGCTTGGTGCCGTTCAGCACGTTCGCGGAGGGCGCAGCGTGCTGATAAGCCGCGTATCATGTCTGGCTGTGAGTTTGTTGCGTCTACAGGTCGGTTAGCTGTGCGGGGGGGCGCGAGGGTTTGGGACGCGGTTCTCCTAACGGTGGCGTTCTGGGTCTTCGTGGCGGCCGTGTGGATGGACGTGCGGTATCTGGGCGGGGCTCTGGGCAGGATCTCCACGAGCTCCATGAGGGTCCACGTGGATTTCGACTCTTTCTGGCTTTCCGCGCGGGCCTTTCTCGGCGGGGGGGACATCTACGACGCGGGGGCGCGGCTCGTCAACCTGAACCCGCCGGTGTGGACCGTTCTCATTTCGCCGCTCGGGCTGCTGGAGGCCATCGATGCCTACCGGCTGTTCGTAGTGGTCTCCATCCTCCTCGTGCTGGGGTATCTCGCCTGGACGGCCGAGGAGCTGCGGCTGCGGCCGGTGTGGGCGGTCGTGGGGGCCGGGCTGTTGCTCCTCTCTTCGCCGCTGCTCTCGACGCTGGCGCTCGGGCAGGTTTACCCGGTATTGGCGCTGGGATTGGTGGCCGCCTGGATCTCTGACCGCAGGGACCATCAGCGGCTCTCGGGGGCTTCTCTTGGTCTGGTCGTGGCCCTGAAGCCCTCGCTGGCGCCGGTCCTCCTGTGGCCACTGGTCCGGCGGCGGTGGGGCGCGTTCCTGGCCGCGTGCGTCTCCGGCCTGGCGGCGACGCTCGTCGGCCTTGTCGTGGCGGGGCCGTCGGCGACGTTCCGCTACGTCAGGATACTGAACGAGGGGTTCGCGAGCGCATACTGGGACAACGCCTCCATACCCGCGGCGGCGACCCGGTTCTTTACGGAGCACCGCTTCGGGGAGAACGTGGCGACGCTGCCCTGGATGGTCTACGTGGGCTACGCGGTGGGGATCGGGGTCGTCGCCCTCACCGCGGTCAGGATTCGCGGCGGGGGGGATGCGGGGCTGTGGGCGCTCGTTGCGGCCTCGCTGTTGGCCTCGCCCATCGCGTGGCACAACTACCTCGTCCTGCTCGCCCCCGGGGTCCTGCTCCTGCTGGCTAGGGGTTGGATCTCACCGGCCCTCTTCCTTCTGGCACTGCAGGCCATCCCGGCGCAGTGGCCGCTGCTGTGGAACGACGGCGGCACCATCGGCGCAACGTTCGCGCTCACGCTCTACCTCTACGTCCTGCTGGCACACTGGGCATTGCTCTTGCTCGCCGTGAAGCCAGAGGCCCCCGAAACCGCAAAGGCGGGATAGGCGACCCTTAGAGTTGGAGATATCGGGGCATAATCGTTCCCCTGAGGAGAACCGGAGATCGGAAGCGAGGCGGAGAGACGTGGAGAAGACCATCGGTGAGCGCATAGTGGACGCGATGCCTTTCCTGGACCGGGCGTCCGACATCGTCCAGCCGAAGGTGCGCAACCTCGTAGACGCGGGTGGAACGACGGTGCGCAACGTGCTCGACGGCGTCTGGATGGAGGTGCCGCTGCACCCGGTGCTCACGGACGTGCCCATAGGTTCGTGGACGGCGGCGCTCGTCTTCGACGGTCTCGACCTCGTGAGCGGAAAGCCGGCCATGCGCAACGCCGCCGACGCCTCGCTCGCGGTCGGCGTCGCTGGCGGGTTCGCCGCCGCGGCGGTCGGGTTTTCGGACTGGCGCTACCTCTCCGGGGGCTCGCGCAGGATGGGCATGGCCCACGCCGTGACGAACGTCGTCGGGCTGACCCTGAGCACCGCCTCCCTGCTGCTGCGCGCCTCGGGCCACCGGAACGCGGGCAGGCTCGCCTTCCTGGCCGGGTACTCCCTCAACGGCATGGGGGCCCACCTCGGCGGCGAACTCTCGTACAAGTACGGCCTCCGCGTCAACCGCAACGCTTTCGAAGCCACCGGCCCCGACGACTACATCCCGGTCCTCGACGAAATCGAGCTTCCGCAAGGCGCGATGCGCCGGGTGGAGGCCGACGGGGCCGGCGTGCTCCTCAGCCGCTCGCAAAAAGACGGCAGGGTCTGCGCCATAGCCGCCACCTGCAACCACATGGGCGGCCCGCTGGAGAGGGGCGACCGCGAGGGCGACACCGTCGTCTGCCCCTGGCACAAGTCCCGCTTCGACCTGTGCAGCGGCAAGGCCATAGACGGCCCCGCCGTCTTCCCCCAGTCCGGCTACGAGACCAGGGTGAGGGAAGGCAAGATCGAGGTGAGGGCCGTGGACGAAAACATTCAGAAAAAGGTCAGGTAGGCACGAGGTTTCAGGTGTTGGGGAGTGCGCCGGGGCGCCGTGCTTTCCCCAGCGTCTACGGAACTTGGCGTTTACCGTCGGAGGCTTTCGTGACCTGTAGGGTGTCTGGAACCCGAAACCTACTTCTCCAGGCTCTCCATCGCCTCTCCGGCTGCCCGTCGCAAGGCGCGGCCCGAGTCCACCTGAAAGACCTTTTGCAGATCGCCGCGGGCCTTTGCCCTCTCGCCGGTGGCGGCGAGGGCGGAGGCGCGGTTGTAGTAGGCGATGCCTAGTTTGGGGTCTTGTTTTATGGCGTGGTCCGCGGCTTCGCGGGCGGACTCGGGGTTACCCGAGGCGTCGAGGCTGGCGGCGAGGGCGGAGTAGTAGCGGGGGAGGGGGCGGCGGCCCGTAAGGTCGTCGTAGAGGCGGGCCGCCTTCTCGTAATCGCCGCTGCGGAAGGCGGTTCCGGCTCGGCGCTCTTCGGGGGTGACGGCGCGGGTCATGAGGGCTGTCAGAGTGGCGGCGCCGCCAAGATAGACGAGGAGGACGGGGAGGTAGTTCTCGACCGTGGCGAGGTCCATGACGAAGGGGAGGCCGGCTACAAAGACGCCGGTGGAGAGGGGGGGGATCATTCGCAAGAAGAACTCCCTGTAGGCGCCCACGCGCAGCAGGTCGCGGTTCTGGCGCCAGATCAGGGCGGTAAAGACCGCCAGAATGACGAGCGCCCCGAGCGTCGGGTAGAGGAGCCTCACGCGAGATCCTGGAGGATCTTCTTGGACGCCGACCGGAACCGGCGCGGCAAGTCCGCCTCAAGCGCCTTGTTGAGGTCCTGGACGGCCCGGCTCTTCTTGCCCGTTCGGCGGAGGACGAGGGCCCGGTTGTAGTAGGCGAGGCCGTACTCGGGGTCCGTGTCTATGGCCTTTGTGGAGGCGTTGATGGACTCGTCGTAGCGCTCGGAGGCGCCGAGGGCCGCGCCCCGGAAGGCGTGGTTGCGGGCCAGCGGCCTCTCCTCAACGAGTTTCTCGTAGAGTTCGGCGGCCTGGGGGTAGTCACCGCGGCGGAAGACGCCGTTGGCGCGGCGCTCCAGGGCGGGGACGGAGAAGAGGCTGGAGGCGACGATCAGGACGCCGAACAGGACAATCCACGCCAACGTTACCCAGCCCTCGGCGAAGGTCCGCACGAAGTAGAGGCTGACCGCCATGAGCGCCAGCACGACGAAGGGCAGGAACCGCCGCGCGAGGTCGCCCCAGGCCTTCGCCCGGGCGAGGTCCCTGTTCCCCGAGTAGATCGTCACCCCGCTAAAGACGACGATCAAGAAGATCAAGACTACCGGAACGGCGGCGGAACCCAAGACAGTCTTCCTACGACCCCACGGGCGCCGGCTCAAGCCCCCGCAACACACCGAGCGAGGGTGAGATCAGGCCCCCAAACTCCCCGTCCGAAAGCGCCGGACGCGCCCCCTCGACGGAGACCGGCTCCTCGAGCTCGATCCAGGACTTGCACCCGCCGTAGCCCTCGCGGTTCGGAAGCTCCACGGTCTCCGGCAGCACGTAAGTCCTTAGAACAAGCACGGTCAGCGGCTTCTTCGGACGCCACTTGAAGCGGCTCTCTGCGTACTCGTGCGTCCACATGTGATGCACGTTCAGGGCTGCCAGTTCGTCGGCCTCGGAGATCTCGTACGCCTCTTCGACCTCGGCGAAAGACGAGAAACGCAAGGGTCCGGCGTCCGTCAGGTCCGGGATCTCGTCCATGATCTCCCGAAACTCCGGCTTGATGAGTTCCGGCCTCTGGTGCTCGTAGCCAGGCAGGAGCAAGAAGCGCGTCTTCGGCACGGCGAAGGCCTTCTCCCGGATGCCGCCCTTGCGAACGACGAGCGCCGTGGCGCCCCGCCCCAGCGCCTCCACGGTTACCGACCACTCCTTCAGCGCGTAGCGCAGAGAATCCAAAAGACCACCTCTCGTATAATGCCAGCGTCAAAGTTACACAGAGATTATATGACGCGCGCGATCCCGCTTCGACAGGAGGCCTCACATGACCCAGCACGACACCCCGCACCGCGTAGAACGCGACTCGATGGGCGAAGTGGAAGTCCCCCGCGACGCCCTTTTCGGCGCCCAGACCCGGAGGGCTCTGGACAACTTCCCCATTAGCGGCATCCGGTTTCCGAGGCGCTTCATAGAGGCCCTCGGCGCCATCAAGCTCGAAGCCGCCAACGCCAACCACGAACTCGGCGGCCTCGACGAGAACCTCAGGGACGCCATCGTCGCCGCGGCCGAAGAGGTCGTCGAAGGGACCCTGGACGGGCAGTTCGTGCTGGACATCTTCCAGACAGGCAGCGGAACCTCGACCAACATGAACGCCAACGAGGTCATCTCCAACCGGGCCGTGCAGCTCCTGGGCGGCGAGCTCGGCTCCAAGGACCCAGTCCACCCCAACGACCACGTCAACCGCGGCCAGTCCTCAAACGACGTCATCCCGACCGCCATCCACCTCGCCGCCCTCATCTCCATAGAGCGCGACCTCCTTCCCGCGCTCCACAAGCTGCGCGACGCCCTGGGGGATAAAGCCGTCGAGTTCGACGGCGTGGTCAAGACCGGCAGGACGCACCTGCAGGACGCGACCCCGATCCGTCTCGGCCAGGAGTTCCTCGGCTACGCCGGCCAGATCGACCGCGGCATCCAGAGGGTAGAAAGAGCCCGCGAAGACCTCGCCGAAGTAGCCCTCGGCGGCACCGCCGTCGGCACCGGCGTAAACACCCACCCCGAGTTCGCAAATAAAGTGTGCGAGAGACTCAGCGCCCGCTTCGGCGTCGAGGTGCGGGAGACCGAGAACCACTTCCAGGCCCAGAGCGCCATGGACGCCGCCGTCTTCACTAGCGGCGCCCTAAAAACCGTGGCCGTAAGTCTCCTCAAGATCGCCAACGACGTCCGCTTCCTAGGCGCCGGTCCACGGGCCAACCTCGCCGAGATAGCCCTCCCCGAGGTACAGCCGGGCTCCTCCATCATGCCGGGCAAGGTCAACCCCGTAATAGCCGAGAGCGCCGCGATGGTAAGCGCCCAGGTCATCGGCAACGACGCCACCGTCGCCCTCGCCGGCGCCAGTGGCAACTTCGAGCTCAACGTCATGCTCCCCGTCATAGCCCACAACCTCCTCCAGTCCGTAGAGCTCCTCGCCAGCACCGCAGACAACTTCACCGACCAACTCGTCATAGGTCTCGAAGCCACCGACCGCGGTCCCGCGCTCGTAGAGCAGGGCCTCATGCTTGCCACTGCGCTCGCACCCGAGATCGGCTACGACAAAGCTGCCGACCTCTCCAAAGAGGCCTACAAGACCGGCAAGACTATTCGCGAGGTAGCACGTGAGAGGACAGATCTGACAGAGGACCAGCTCGACGCCCTGCTCGATGCCAGGAAGATGACGGAGGCGTAGCACCCAGGAAGATCGAGCACGTTCTTGCCTACGGGTGGTGGGGCCTCGACGCCGTCGGCGTTGGAGCCCGGGAGCGGCCTCGGAGCTTCCCAGGGTACCTTCCTGACCGAAGATGCCGTAAACTCCCTGGGTGGCGGCATTGGCGCGGGAACCAGCGTCGGGGAGCAGAGGATCGTGGCCCGGTCGAACAGAAAAGACTTGCTGACACCGCACGATCTCGGGATGGGACGCCTCTTCGAGAGCGTCCGCGACGCCGTGATCGTCGCAGACGCCGGCACCGGCGGGATGGTCTTGTGGAACCCGGCCGCGGAGGAGATCTTCGGCTACTCCGCCGCCGAGGCCCTCGGGATGAGCGTGGAGGAGTTCGTCCCCGACCGGCTCAAGGCGCTCCACCGGGCGGGCATGACAGGGTACCGCGACACGGGCCATGGGCGATACGTGGACTCGAACACGGTTCTGACGTTGCCCGCCGTGCGGAAGGGCGGTGAGGAGATCCGCGTCGAGTTGACCCTGAGCCCCATAGAGGT
>JACDFX010000424.1 GCA_013815575.1 Rubrobacter sp. | reverse complement strand
GACCTACGCCGACGGCGCCCTCGTCGCCTACGGCTTCGGCACCGCCTACCAGGGGATACTCAGGGCGGATGTATCGGGCCGGGACCGGGTGCTGGTGGTCGGGCTCGGTCCGGTCGGGCTCGGCGCGGTGATGCTCGCTGCGTCTAGCGGGGCGGAAGTCATAGGCGTGGACCTCGTTCCCGAACGCCTGGATCTTGGAAGGGAAGCTGGCGCTACCCACGTTCTCCTTGGTGGTGAAGGTGCGGCGGAGCGTGTCATGGAACTGACCGGTGGCCACGGCGTCGAGGTCGGGCTGGACTGCTCGGGGAGCGGACTCGGGCGGGTCCTCTGCCTGGAAGCGGCCCGGACCTGGGGGCGGGTCGTCTTTCTCGGGGAGGGCAAGACCGTCGAGTTCGAGCCCAGCCCGTTGCTGTTGCACAAGCAGTTGACGCTCCACGGTTCCTGGGTCTGCGGGATCAACGAGATGGGCAACCTTCTGGAGCACCTCGCCCGCAAGGGGATTCATCCGGACAGGACGGTCAGTCACACGTTTCCGCTCTCGGAGACGGGCCGGGCCTACGAGGCCTTCGACGCCGGGAAGACGGGCAAGGTCGTGATCTCCTGGGAGAGCGAGTGACCCTCAACGGCGCCGACGCGCCGGTTACCATCGGGATAGACCTCGGCACGCAGAGCGTCCGGGTCGTGCTGGTGGAAGAGGGTGGCACGGAGGTAAGCTCGGGCAGCGCCCCGCTCACGAGCGAGCGCTCGGACGAGGTGCGCCACGAGCAGGATCCCGAGTCCTGGTGGGAGGCGGTGGGGAAAGCCGCGCGGGAGGCGACCAGTAGCCTCGGCGGCAGGCCCGTGGACGGCCTCGCCATCTGCTCGACCTCGGGCACGATTTTGCTGGCGGACGGGGAGGGGCGTCCGCTGACGCCCGCGATCATGTACAACGACGGCCGCGCCGCCGAAGAGGCGGAGACGGCGCAGGAGGTCGGGCACGAGGTCTGGGACTCGCTCGGGTACAGGATCAGCGGCTTCTACGCCCTTCCACGGCTGATCTGGCTGCTTAAGAACGGGTATGGCGAGGGCGCGTCTAGGATGATGCACCAGGCTGATTTCGTCGCCTCGCGCCTGGCCGGAGAGCCCGTAGGCACCGACTGGAGCCACGCCCTGAAGACGGGCTGGGACCTCATAAACGAGCGCTGGCCGGAGAAGATCATGGACGAGCTCGGCGTTCCGGTCGGGCTCCTTCCGCCGGTCGCGCGGCCCGGCACGGATCTCGGGGAAGTCTCCGCGAGGGCGGCTGAACGCACGGGGATACCGGCGGGGACCCCGATCCGGGCCGGCATGACGGATAGTTGCGCCGCCCAGATCGCGGCCGGCGCCCTGGAACCCGGACGCTGGAACTCCGTCCTCGGCACGACCCTCGCCCTCAAGGGTGTCGCCCCCAAACTCCTGCACGACCCGGCGGGCGTCGTCTACTGTCACCGCCACCCGGACGGCGGGTGGCTCCCCGGCGGCGCCTCAAGCACCGGCGCCGGCGTAATTTCCGAGATGTTCCCAGACGCCAACCTCGAAGCCCTGAACGGGGAGGCGGAGAAGAGGGGGCCTTCGAGCGCGGTCTTTTACCCCCTGGCCGCGAAGGGCGAGCGGTTCCCCTTCTCGGCGCCCGAGGCCCGGAGCTTCTGGGAGGGCGAGCCCGAGGACGAAGTGGACCGCTACCGGGCGGTGCTCGAAGGGGTGGCGTTCGTCGAACGGCTCTGTTTCGTCCACCTCGAGTCGCTCGGGGCGGACGTGTCTGGGCCGGTGAGCAGCACGGGGGGCGGGGCCAAGAGCCGCTTCTGGTCTCAGCTGCGGGCCGACGTGCTCGGGATGCCCGTGACGGTGCCTCGTTCGTCCGAAGGTTCCGTCGGCATGGCAATACTCGCCCGCGCCGGATCCGGCCCCGTCGCAGAGACCGCCACGAACATGAGCGGTACAAAGTGGGAGTTCGAGCCCGCGGGAAACAACGGCAAGCTCGCCGAGAACTTCGAACGCCTGACGGACGCCTTCGTCGAGCGGGGCTTTATATCGGAGGACTCGGCCCGCCGCGCGAGGTCGGCCGGATGAAGGAGCCGGTTCGTCTCCTGCTCGCCCGCCACGGCCGGACGGAGTGGCACCGCGATAACCGCTACGTGAGCCGGACGGATATCGGCATCGACGAGACCGGCCTCGAACAGGCCCGGACCCTCGCCCGACGCGCGAAGGAGGAATCTCCGGCCCTCGTCCTCAGCTCTCCGCTGAAACGGGCGGTGCTCACGGCCGAGCCCGCGGCGGCGGCGTGCGGCCTGGAGCTGGAGACGGACGACCGGCTCAGGGAGTTGGACTTCGGCGACTGGGAGGGCAAGACCTTCGATGAGATCCGGTCGGAGGACCCCGGACGCGCGGAACGCTTCCTGCACTCGGCCGAGCACGGCTTTCCGGGCGGCGAGCCGCTGGAGGACGGGGCGAGAAGAATACTCGAAGTATTCGAGGATCTGCGCCTCTCGCACGCGGGCCTGGCGGTCCTCGTCGTGGCGCACAACACGCTGCTAAGGCTCGGGCTGTGCGCGGCGCTCGGCGTCCCGCTCGGGGACTACCGCCTGCGCCTGCCGCGCGTCGTCAACGCCGCCATCTCAGAGGTCCGTTTCGGGGAAGATGGAGGCGCGCTCTACTCGTTCAACGCGACGTGAGATAGCACGAGAGGTAGACGTGAGAGACAACGGGGAGGGGAGACGATGGGCGTAGGGAAGATACTCGCGGCGGGGGACCGCTTCGTGCTGAGCCGTCTTCTGGTGGAG
>JACDFX010000423.1 GCA_013815575.1 Rubrobacter sp. | reverse complement strand
ACCGTACACCGCTCCCGGCGCCGCAAGGCGATAGGGGCGGTCCTGGCCTGCGCGCTCCTCGGGCTCGTCCTGCTCGGAGCGTCGCTCGGCCTCTCCGGCGGCCCCGAGAAGGACGCGCCCCTGAACCGGGTGCGGGATGTAGACCGGGGAGGCCTCGCCGCCCCGACCGCGGGCTCGGACGCCGGGGGCGGTGGGACCGGGGAAACCCCACCACCACCTCCGAGCCAACCGCCTTCGACGCCCCCGGCGGTCGCGCCACCCGCGGTCGCGCCGCCCGCATCCTCGCCACCCGCGTCCGTGCCGCCGGACGAGGGGCCCGGACCGTCCCAGTACGCCGGCGACGGTTAGCGGTGAGGTCGTGTCCCGGTAGAACTAACGGAGGAGTTTTCTATGGCTGATATTGGCGTGGGGAGTACCGTCCCGTCATTCGAGTTGCCCGACCAGCAAGACTACCCCTGGAGCCTCTCCGGGCAATTAGAGGTCTGCCCGGTAGTGCTCGTCTTCTACCGCGGCGACTGGTGCCCGTACTGCAACGGCCAGTTGGCGTCCTACGCGAGAAAATGGGACGAGTTCGAGAGGCGCGGGGCGCAGCTCGCCGGCATCAGCGTGGACCCGCCGGCCAACAACGCGAGGATGGTCGGGAAGCTGCGTATCCCCTACCCCCTCCTGAGCGACGCCACGGGCGAGGTCGCCCGCGCCTATGACCTCTGGAACGAGAAGGAGGGCGTCGCGACCCCCGCCGTCGTGGTCGTGGACCGCTCCGGCGAGGTCAGCTACCACTACGCAGGATCGGATTTCGCGGACCGCCCAAAGGACGAGGAGCTCTTCGCGGCGCTCGACGCCCTCGGCGAACGCGGCGTTCCGGGCTCCCGCATAGAGCGCAGCACCGGCGGCCCGGAGCTCAGGACGACGGCCGCCGAGGCCCGCAACGGAAGCGTTCGTCCAGATCGACCGGAGCTGGGCCTCGACGAACTCCACTCCTACTACCGCGGCGCCTTCTCCACCACCACGGCCCTCGGAGGACGCCTCACGGGCCGCCTGCTCCGCAGGGCTTCGAGGGAGGTCACCCGCCATCAGGACCTCATCCGCAACTACGCCAGGGCCACGCAGGAGACCGCCGACCTCGCGCGGGAGCAGTCCTGACCCCGGACCTCACGACCCACCGCGGCAAGAGCCGCCTCTTCCTGATCTTCACCCCTTCCCCCACCCACGAGCCGTACATCAACCAACGCCACCTCCTCCAGGACCAAGAAGCAGCCTTCGAGGACCGCGACCTGCTCAAGCTGGACTTCTTGGGGGACACCCCGGCCGGGGGCGCCGCGAGGAGGCAATTCGGTATAGAGGGGGAGACGTTCACCGTCGTGCTCGTCGGCAAGGATGGCGGCGAGAAGTTCCGCTCCGCCGAACCCATCCGACCACGAGACCTCTTCGACCGCATAGACGCCATGCCCATGCGCCGGCGCGAGATACGGGAGAGGGACGCCGGTTAGCATTGTCAGCCGACCGCTACTGACGGCCCGGGAGGAGTCTCTATTGCGTCCGGTCCCGCAAAAATAGAAATAGCTGACCGCCAAAAGCGGAAGCCGAAGGCTGGAGCGTGCTGATACCTAATACTTTCTTGAAGGGCCCGGATCTGAGCCACGGATGTTCGTGAACGGGGAGGGTCGGTTGCGCGCCGGCTGGCGGCTGCTCTTCCAGTTCCTGCTGAACTACACGGTCGCCGCACTCGTTGGATCCCTGCTGCTCGCCGCGGGCGGGGCCGAGCAGTCTACTTCGTCCCTGAACCTCCCGCTCTACGCGGGCGCCACGCTCGCGGCGGTGGCGAGCGTCTGGGTAGCCGGTCGGTCTCTGGACGGGCGTCCTTTCTCCGGGTTCGGCCTGCGCTTTAACCGCGCCTGGTGGTCGGACCTCGGCTTCGGGTTGCTCCTCGGCGCCTCTCTCATCTCGGGGATCTTCCTCTTCGGGCTCGCGGCCGGCTGGGTCACGGTCACGGGATCTTTCGAGGGGGTCGAGGGACGGTCCTTCTTTCCGGCCATCCTGGTGCCCGTCGTGCTCTTCGTTTGCGTGGGCTTCTACGAGGAGCTGGTCAGCCGGGGCTACCAGTTGACGAACCTCGCCGAGGGCCTCGACCTGCCGGGGATCGGGCCCAACGGCGCGATCCTGCTGGCCTGGGTCCTCTCCTCCTCGTTCTTCGGCCTGATCCACCTCTCTAACCCGAACGCGACGATCCTGAGCACGCTCAACATAGCCCTGGCCGGCTTGATGCTCGGCTTCGGCTACGTCCTTACCGGCGAGCTCGCCATCCCCATAGGCCTGCACGTTACCTGGAATTTTTTTCAGGGCAACGTCTACGGCTTCCCCGTCAGCGGCCGCGACCCCGCGGGCGCCACCTTCCTGACCACCGAGCAGACCGGCCCCGACCTCCTGACAGGCGGCCCCTTCGGACCCGAAGGCGGCCTCCTCGCCCCGGCGGCGATGGTCCTCGGCCTCGTCCTGATCTCCCTCCGCATCCGCCGCCGTACCGGCAAACTCTCCCTCCACACCCCCCTCGCCGAAAGCCCGAACAGGTAAACACAACGCCCAGGGTTGCAAGCTCTTGTACCCCGTGTGATACTGAATGTAGTGTTTTGTTACAAGCAAGCTACTTTGCAACATATCCGGGTAGCAAGCGGGGCGACTATTGTTACGAGGAGGCGGTAGGCGGTGGCGACGACGGGGTTAGAGGGTAGGCTGGACGCCGGGCCCGTTGGGCGGG
The DNA here is from genome assembly GCA_013815575.1 of Rubrobacter sp. Taxonomy (GTDB): domain Bacteria; phylum Actinomycetota; class Rubrobacteria; order Rubrobacterales; family Rubrobacteraceae; genus Rubrobacter_D. The sequence goes on along the minus strand of JACDFX010000423.1, from coordinate 51 downwards.
GTCACTGGCGGGTGACGTTGCTCGCGGGGTTCGGGTGGATGTTCGACGCGA
>JACDFX010000422.1 GCA_013815575.1 Rubrobacter sp. | reverse complement strand
GCAGCCGTCGTTGGTGCAGGTCCCGCCCAGCTTATCGCGCTCGATCAGGACGACCTCGGCCCCTAGCTCTCGGGCTCTTAGCGCCGCGGTTACCCCCGCCGGCCCTCCGCCTATTACCACTAACTCGCTCAATGCATCCCTTTCTATTGCCCCACGTCAGCGCCCATCCGCGGCCCTCTCTACTCCAGGTAGTGGTAGTCGAGGCTGTAGTCCTCGTCGAGGGCCTTCTGTATCTCCGCCGACACCTCGCCCACGGGCTCGGTCCACAGGTGCATGGCGCCCCCTTCGTCCCTGGCGCAGAGGATGTTCTTCTGCCAGCCGTCCGCCTCCTCGGGAAAGTCCTCGCGGTGGTGGGCGCCGCGCGACTCCTCCCGGGCGAGGGCGCCGCGCATGACGGCCTCCGCCGCGGTTAGCATGGCGCGCAGGTTGAGGACGTGCTCGAACCGCCGGCTCGGGGAAACGTAGGGGATCGCAAGCTCTCCGGCACGCTCCTTGAGGTCCCGGAGCTTCACGATCCCCTCGCGCAAACCGTCGCCGGTGCGGACGATGCCGGCGTGGACCCACACGAGGTTGCGCAGCTCGTCGATGAGCTCCTCCGGATCCCGTTCGCCGCCTCCTGTTCCGGCCGCGAGGGCGTCGAGGGCCGCGAAGTGCTCTTGCGCCGCGCCCTCGTCGAGCGGGACGGGCGGCAACAGGTCATCCAGGACATCCGCGAGGTGAGAGCCTAGGATCTTCCCGAAGACGACGGTCTCGGCCAGGGAGTTCCCCCCGAGCCTGTTGGCGCCGTGCACACCGGCGGTCGACTCGCCGACGGCGAAGAGTCCCTCGACGGCCGTGGCGCACGTCCGCGGGTCGACCTCGATGCCGCCCATGCCGTAGTGGGCCGTTGGGGACACCTTCATCGGCTCCTCCGTTATGTTCACCCCCTGCTCCATAAACTGCTCGTACATGTTCGGCAGCCGATCCTTGATGTAGCCGGGGTCGCGGTGGGAGATGTCGAGCAGCACTGCCCCGTCAGGGGTGCCACGGCCCTCCCGGATCTCACGGTAGTTGGCGCGCGCCACGACGTCGCGCGCGTCGAGCTCCATGTGCTTGGGCGAGTACCTCTCCATGAAGCGCTCGCCCTCGCTGTTGTAAAGACGCCCGCCCTCGCCCCTGACGGCCTCGGTGACGAGCCGGCCGTCCATCTCCTCGGGCTCGATCATCCCCGTCGGGTGGAACTGGACGAACTCCATGTCCTTGAGGGCCGCCCCGGCCTCGTAGGCGAGCGCCGTCGCGTCCCCGTTGTTCTCGTCGGGGCGGGAGGATCCGCGCCTGTAGATCGACGTGTAGCCGCCCGCGGCCAGCACGACCGCGCGGGCCCCGAACAGGAGGCGGCGCCCGCTTTGCATGTCGAAGCCCGCGGCGCCGTTGACCCGCCCGCCGCTCTTCAGGAGCTTCGTCACGTAGACGTCCTCGCGGTAGGAGACGCCCTCTTCCTTGGCCTTGGCAACCAGCGTGCCCAGGATCGCCTCACCCGTCCTGTCCCCGGCGAAGCAGGTGCGGCGGAAGGACTGGGCGCCGAAGTAGCGCTGGTTTAACTCGCCGTCCTCCGTCAGGAAGAACGGGCAGCCCCAGTCGCGAAGCTCGAGGATGCGTTCCGGCGCCTCGCGGGCCAGGATCTCGACGGCCCTGGGGTCGTTGACGAAATGTCCCTCCCCGATGGTGTCGGCGGCGTGTATCTCCCACCGGTCATCGGGATCCAGGTTGCCCAAAGAAGCGTTGATGCCGCCGGCCGCCCACACGGTGTGGGCGTCTCCGTGCCGGCGCTTGCCCAGGACCAGGACGTCGACGCCCTCCCGGGCAAGCTCGATGGCCGCCCGGAGCCCCGCCGCACCGGCGCCAACGATCAGTACATCCGTCTCTACGAGGTTGCTATCGTGCTTGCTACCGTTCCGCATGCCATTCGCCTTCCGTAAAGATTGCCGATGTGCCCCGAACGCGGCCGGAGAAACCAGCTTTGTAATAAAAAGCATACGACTGCCGAGGGTGCTTCGGCGTGACGCGGTTTACGTCTCCCCGCGACACCTGTGAACGTTATCGCTCCGGGACACCCGAGAGACCAGCCTTCGGTGATCCCAAGGGGACAAACGACCGGTCGTTCCTCACTGAGACTGATTACACGTCGGGCGCATGCCCTGGCCCGAAGCTCCATGGAACCCGCCAGGGGAGAAGTCGGGGTCGGGATGAGACCCGAAAGCTCGTAGCTGCCGCTGCGTCTCCGAACTGAGGCTAAAAATCGCTCTCTAACCGCACGATCTTCCTCCGATCATGAGATGGCCCCTAGTCGCGCCGGAGCGCTAGTGCCTCCGGGAGCGCCTGGATGACGTCCACCGCCACCGTGTGACCCGCGCCGACGTGTGTTGCGGCCAGATCCCCGGCGTCGGACCGCGCGAGCACCGCCGCCGCGGCGGCCGGGAACGGGTCCATCCCCCGCGCCAGAAACGTCCCGACCAGCCCCGCTAGCACGCTCCCGGTCCCGTTGGCGGCCAGGGCGCCGCTCGCGCCGGGTCCGAGGGCTACCGGGCCGCCGGGCGCGGCGACGACGCAGCCGTCCCCCTCCAGTACGACCACGGCTCCCGCCCGGTCGACGAGCGCCCGCGCGGAGGCGAGCCGGCGCGCCCCGACCTCCTCCGGTGGAAGTCCGAGCAGGCGCCCGAGCCCGGCCTCGTCCGAGATCAGGACCGTTGGACCCGGGCGTTCGGCGAACGCCTCCGCGGAGGGGAACGCGGACAACCCGCCGGCTTCGATAACCATCGGGACCTTGACGGAG
>JACDFX010000064.1 GCA_013815575.1 Rubrobacter sp. | reverse complement strand
GGCGCTCGCCTTCGCGGTCGCCGCGAGCGCGAACGTGCCGGTGATCCTGCTAACGATCTTCTGGAAGAGGTTCAATACGACCGGCGCCGTGACCGGTATCCTCGTCGGCCTGATCTCCGCCGTTGTTCTCGTGCTCCTAAGCCCGAACGTGCTGACGGGCCCGAACCCCGAGCCGCCGGCGACCCCGATCATCCCCATCGACTACATCTTCCCGCTGAAGAGCCCGGCCCTGGTCTCCGTGCCGCTCGGTTTCCTGGGCTGCTACCTCGGCACCATCCTCGGCGGCCGCGGCGCCGAGCGCGAGCGCGAGCAGGGTCTCCAGGTTTCATACGACGAGCACCTGGTCCGCGTCAACACCGGTATCTCGAACATCGAGGAGGAGATCCGGGAAGCCGCCCCGGAGACCGAGCAGCGCACCTCGTAACACCCGGCTACCTCGCAACACCCGGAGTCCCCGTCTTCACCGGCGGGGGCTCTTCTTGTATGCTCACCCCACGATGGGAGACCACCCGTGGACATAACGGTTCGGCACGCGGAACCCTCCGACGCGGAGGCCCTGCACCGGCTCTTCCGGGCCCGCTCCGTCATGGTCGGCACCCTGCAACTCCCTTTCCCGAGACTGGGACTTTGGCAAGAGCGTCTCCAGAACCCGCCGGAAGGCCTCTACCAACTGGTCGCCTGCGCAGGCAACGAAGTAATCGGAGAACTGACCCTGATCACCACCCCAACACGCCCGAGGATACGCCACGTCGGCAGCATCGGCGTGGCTGTGCGCGAAGATTGGCAGGGAAAATGCGTCGGAACGGAGCTCATGCAGGCGGCGCTCGACCTCGCGGAGAACTGGCTGAACCTCACCAGGATCGAGCTCAAAGTCTACGTGGACAACCCGGCCGGCATCGCCCTCTACGAGAAGTTCGGCTTCGAGATAGAAGGAACCCACCGCCGCTATGCTTTCCGCGACGGAGGGTACGTTGACGCCTACTCTATGGCCCGCCTGAAAGGCTGAACCTAGTCGAGGGTGGCGTTGACCTGGACATCTACGTTGCCGCGCAGGGCGTTGGAGACGGGGCACCCCTGCTCGGCCTGCTCTGCGGCGTTCTGGAAACCTTCGGCGTCGAGGCCGGGGACCCGCCCGTGAACGTCGAGGACCATCGTGGTGATCTTCACCTGGTCGAAATCGAAGGTGCATACGGCACTGATGTTGAGCTCCTCCGGCTCGTTGCCCATCCCGGCGAGCACACCCGAGAAAGCCATCGCGTAACAGCTGGCGTGAGCCGCGGCGATGAGTTCCTCGGGGCTGGTCTTTCCACTAGGACGCTCCGTACGCGAGGCCCAGGTGACGTTAGCCCCCGTCCACGTCTCGCTGCTCGCGAGGTCGAAGGTGCCCGAACCGCTCTGCAGGTTTCCGTTCCAAACCACGTTCGCGCGTCGTTCCGCAGTGGGCATACTGTTCTCCTATCTGCTTTCTCGGATACTACGTCGTCAATCCTGCCCCGTAGCGCCGGGATCTAATCTTTCAGGGTTCCTTCTAACCGGTCCCTATCCTCCGCGGCGCAGGTGCCGTGGGAGGAGGATCACCCGTCGCGCGCGGCCTCCTCCATCTTACTCCGGTACGCCTCCGGGTTTTCCTTTTCCAGGCGCACGGCCTCCGTGGTGGTGATAGTCCCGTTGAACAGGAAGGCCGTCTGCCGGAGGGAGGACTCCAGGTCGAACGGGTCAAGGGCGGAGGTTGCGTCTTTGGGGATCACGACTTCGTACCAGCGCAGGGCCGCGCTCGCCGCCGTGTAGTGGACGCAGATGTTGGCGACCGTGCCGCACACCACGAGCGTCTTCGTGTTCCAGAGCCTCAAGAAATGGTCGAGGTGGGTGCCGTAAAACGCGTCGTAGCGGACCTTCCGGATCACGAGCTCGTCCTCGCGCGGCGCGAGCCCGTCCACTATCTCCCAGCCCCACGACCCCTCGCGGGCGTGCTCGGGCCAGATGTCCCACTCTGGATCTCCCCCGGTGTGGGTGTCCTGGGTGAAGACGACCTTCGCCCCGGAATTACGGGCGCCCTCCAGCAGGCTCCGTATCGCCGGGATCGTGCCCTCCGCGTCGGGGACGACGAGCGAGCCGCCCTCTCTCACGAAGTCGTTCTGCATGTCCACCACGACGAGGGCGGTCCTTGCCGGGTCTAGCCTGACCTCCCCGTGGACCTCGTACTGTGGAACCTCGACGGTGCGGGCCAAAAGAACCTCCTCGGGATCACGGCTTCCATCCGCAGTTTACCGCCTCCGGGGGTCCGTCCTACCGTCCTAAGTAGAAGACGTCGAGGCCAGCGTAGTGATAGACGGCCCCGGAGACCGTACGGCCCCGGGGCCGTCAGACGACCATAACCGCTAGATCAGCGGAGCTTGCGGCCCTTGCGGTCGGCCTCTTCCTGGGCCTTGATCCTCTCGGCGTCGGACTCGATGGCCGCGGCCGAGACCCGCGTGCCCTGGACCGCATTGGCGTCGACCTGCCGGAGACCGGGGTTGCCGGCCTCGGTAACGAAGGAAGCGCGGGTGTATATCGGGGAGCCGGGTTTCGAGACGTAGGGCAACACCCGGAAATCCGCCCGCCACTCATCGGGCGTGAGGGTGCAGCGGACGTAACCGCACTGGCCGCTGAAGAACTTTATGTGCGGGTTCTCCGCGACGGTCGCCTCCTGGCCCGGGCTCGTGTCCGCGCCGTCGCCGCCGGAGGTTATGGAGGTCCCGACGAACTCGACGCCGAGCGTCTTGGAGCCCTGGTCATCGTAGTCGGCCTTCAGGTCACACGCCCAGTTGTTGTGAACGTCGCCCGTCAGGACGACCGGGTTCTGCACGCCGCGCTCCTGGATATAGTTCGAGATCCTGTCCCGCGAGCCGACGTAGCCGTCCCAGGCATCCATCGAAAAGCGTTGACCTTCCCCGATCTGGAAGTCCCGCTGGGCGAAGAAGACTTGCTGGGCGAGCACGTTCCACGTCGCCCCGGAGGCGGCGAGGCCGTCGAGCAGCCACTTCTCCTGCGCCTCGCCCGTGAGCGTGCGCGCCGGGTCCAGGCTCCCCGGGTTGGGCGGATCGGTCCCGTCTCCGGCGGCCTGGTCGTCCCGGTACTGACGGGTATCCATGACGTTGAACTCGGCCAGATTCCCGTAGGTCAGGCGCCGGTAGAGGAGCATGTCCGGCCCACTCGGGACCGAGGACCGCCGCAGGGGCATGTGCTCGTAGTAGGCCTGGTAGGCTGCGGCGCGCCGGCGGATAAACGCCTCGACGGACTGTCCCCGCTCCGGGATCTCATCGGCGTAGTTGTTCTCGACTTCGTGGTCGTCCCAGGTGACCACGAAGGGGAATGCCGCGTGCGCAGCCTGCAGGTCCTCGTCCGTGCGGTACTGGGCGTGCCTGCGACGGTAGTCGGAGAGCGTGACGATCTCAGGCCCGACGTGGTCGCGTACGTTGCCCCCGGGGGCCACGTACTGGTTCGGCCCGTACTCGTAGATGTAGTCCCCGAGGTGGACGACGAGATCCAACTGCTCCTGCTCGGCCATCCTGCGGTAAGCCGTGAAGTAGCCGTGCTCGTACTGCTGGCAAGAGACGAACGCGAAGTTCATCTCCGCGAGGCTCACCCCCAGGGCCGGCGCCGTCTTCGTCCTGCCCACCGCGGAACGTTCGGGACCGGCCTTGAAGCGGTAGAAGTACTCGCTCGCCGGGTTCAGACCTCCGACCTCGACGTGTACGGAATGGGAGAGCTCGGGGTAGGCGAACTCCATCCCCTCCCGGACCACGTTGGCAAAGCTCTCGTCCGTGGCGACCTGCCACTGCACGGGGACCTTCTTGTTCGGCATCCCTCCCAGTCCATCTTCGGCGAGGGGCTCGGGGGCCAGGCGCGTCCAGAGCACGACGCCGTCCGGTAGCGGATCACCGGAGGCGACCCCGAGCTTGAACGGGTAGTCCGAGAAACGCGGCTGCGCCCAGACTTTCTCCGTAAACGGCCCGTAGCCGAAGATCAGGGCCGCAGCACCCGCCCCGCCCAGTTTTACGAACGTCCGGCGGTCGATCTCACCCATGCGCGAGGCCGCCTCCGCGCGTCGCTGTTCCCAGTTGCCCCGAGTCGTCACGATAGTCCCTCCCGTGACTTGCTTGCACGCCGCAGCGAGCATAGCAACGGAGCTTTCGAGACAGGTTTCAGCGGGGTAAGTTCTGCTTTAAAGGTGGGTTAAACGTCGGCCATCACTTGCCACGCCGTAGGACGGGCAGAACCTCCCCGATCACGAGCGCGGAGAGGATGAGGACCGCGCCCGAGATCTGGACGGCTACGAGCCTGTCACCTGCGAGCCAGTAGCCGAAGAGGGCGGCGAAGACGGGTTCCATCGTCAGGATGATGGCTGTCCGCGCGGCCGGGATGCGTTGCTGCACCGTCGTCTGGACCAGGAAAGCCCCGGCCGAGGCGAGGAGCCCCGTAACGAGCAGCGCGACCCAGACCTCCGGTGGTGGGAAGGAGACGGGGGCGAAGAGCGGCCAGGCCAGGACGAAGAGCAGGGCCATCGCCAGGATCTGGGCGAGCGTCAACCCGCCGGCGTCGTGGTCGGCGGCGTAGCGGGAGAGGAGGGCTATGTGCAGGCCAAGGGCCGCCGCGCAGAAGAGGGTGAGCAGATCCCCCCAGTTGGCGCCCTCGGGCCCGCCGCCGGCCAGAAGCACCATACCAGTAAGGCTCAGGACGACGGCCACGACGACCTGCCGCGGGGTGTTGGCGCCGAAGAGGAGCCTGTCTGCCAGGGGGGCGAAGACGACGAAGAGGCCTGTGATGAGGCCGGAGTTGGTCGGCGTGGTGAAGAGCAACCCCGTCGTCTGGAAAAGGTAGCCCGCGGCCAGCACCACCCCGATGCCGCCACCCACTAGCAGCGACCGCCGCGTGAGCCTGCGGGCGTAGATCGGGGCGAGCACGGCGCCGGCGAGAGTGAACCGGACGGCCAAAAAGGGCAATACGCCGTAAAGCGCGATGGCGTCCTGGACGACGACGAACGTCCAGCCCCAGACGGCCGTGACGGCGACGAGCAGGAGCGTGTAGATCAGGCTCCTGCCCATCAGCCGGTCACTTTAGACGGGCCATGACGTGGGCGTCCACGTACTCGCCATTGCGGAAGGCGAATCGCCTGTGGGTTCCTTCTCTCTCGAAACCGAACCTCTCGTAGAGGGCGATGGCGGACGTGTTATCCACGTACACGCGCAAGTCTAGCCTCGTAAGACTCAACCAGTTGTCCGCGAGGTCGAGCGCGGCCCGCATCAGCTCCGTCCCGACGCCCTCTCCCCGCCAGTCGTCTCGCACCGCTATTCCGAAGTGTCCGGAGTGCCGTGTCCTGGGGTTGGTGTAGACCATGAGCGCGAGGTGTCCGACGATCTCGCCGTCCACGCACGCCACGAGGGTGACGCTGTCGTCCCGTCGTCCGGAGAGCTTCTCGCGCCAGTCCTGTTCCGGGGAGAACGGAAGGCCGAGCGTCCCGGCCATGGCGTTTGGGGAAGAGTACACGAGATGCACGGCTCTGTAATCCTCCGGTTCCGAATGTCGAATGACGACCTCGCGCACGCTGACACTCCTCCTTCGCCGGCTGCGCGACGTTGTTCTTCGCGTAAGGATGCCGGGCCTGCTGTTTTTAACGTGCCATCCGGCTACCGTCCGGGTCGCACGGCCGCTTAGTCTAACGCCCCCGGTCCTACAAGCGCCCGGAAACGTCGGCTTTCGCGAAGCGCGGGTCATCCGCGCGGAAGCTGTCCGGGTTCGTGCCGCGTGCGAGCGCGAGGTGGTAGGTGAACAGTTGCAGCGGCACGAGGCAGGTGAGGGCCGAAAAAGGCTCGGCAACGCGCGGCACGGTGAGGCGAGGCGTGCCGGCCGGCACTTCCCCGGCGCCGTCGTCCACGACGAGGACTTCAGCGCCGACCTCGCGGGCGAGGCCCGCTATTTCCAGGGTGCGTTCCCTGGCCGCGCCCGAGGGTGAGATCAGGACGAAGAGGTCTTCGGCCTCGACGCACTGAAACGGGCCGTGGAGCATCGTCTCGGTGGGGATGCCCTCGGCCTGGAGATAGGAGGTCTCCTTTATCTTGAGCGCCGTCTCGGCCGCCACTACCGAACCCGGTCCGCCGCCGACGAGCCAGATCCTACGCCGGCCCGCGTACTCCCGCGCAAAGCCAGCCGCTTCGTCCCCGGTGCCCAGGGCCGCCCGCAGCGCCGCCGGGATATCGTCTTCGAGAAAGCTCCTGTCCGGAGTCTCCGAACCTTGACGGTGGGATCCAAGCCGGCCGGCCAGAAGCGCCAGAACAGCCACGGCGGTCGTGTGGCTGACCGTGTGCGCCGGGGACTTCTCCTGCGCCACCGTCCGGAACACGAAGTCCGCGTCTGTCTCGAAGTCGCCCTCGCCCGTGATCAGGGCGGTCTTGCATCCGGCTTGCCTGGCCCGCTGAAGGGCCAGGGCAGTGTAGCGTTTGGTCCCGCGGTGGCTCACCGCCACCACGCAGTCTTCGGCTGAAAGCTCGGGCCCGTAGAGCGCGAAGTCGAAGGAGTGAGCAGCCCGGACGTCCACCCCTCCGCCGTAGGCGCGGAAGAGATGCTCACCTATGAGCGCCGCGTGGTGCGAGGTGCCGATACCGACGATGAAGAGCCGCCGGCAGGAGGCGGCTTCGGCCGCGAAACGGTCGGCGGCGTCCTCGTTGCGTTGCACGGCGCGGGCGAAGGCGTCGGGCTGGACCAGGATCGCGTCGTGCATGTGGTAAGGGTGCTCCCGTCGCTGGTTCTCCATGAGTTTCCTTTCGGTGGCGAAGCCCCGATCAGCCTCGCGTTATGGGGACGTATCCCGGCCGCGCCGCGACGCGCCCGATCCAGGCCCGGACAGCGGGGTAACCGGTAAGATCGAAGCCGCCCTCGTGGGCGACGTGGGTGTAGGCGTAGAGCGCGATGTCCGCCACGGAGTAGCGCCCGCCGACGAAGTAGTCGTTCTGACAGAGGTGCCCCTCCATCACCCCGAGCGCGTCGTGGCCGAGCTTCCGCTTCGTCTGCAGGGCGAGGCGGCGCTCCTCGGTCATCTCGATGCCGTGAGTCGCCCAATACCGCGGCGTCGCGACGTTCGGCTCGTGACTGTACTGCTCGAAGAACATCCACCGCAAGACCCTGGCGCGTTCCAGCCTCCCGTCTGGCAAGAACGGCGTGCCTTCCGCGAGAAAGAACAGGATCGCGTCGGACTCCGCCAAAAACTCGCCATTGTCAGTCTCGAGCACCGGGATGCGGCCGTTCGGGTCGATCCCATCCAGGAACTCCGGGGTGCGGGTCTCGCCACGGTCTATGTCGTACTCGATCCGGTCGAAAGGGAGGCCGAGCTGCGCCAGCAGCAGCCGGACCTTGTAGCCGTTACCCGAGGAGAGGTTGTCGTGCAGGATCACGTCGCCTCCCGTCGGGGCCGGCGCACCAGCTCGCCACCGCAGTTGGGGCAGACGCGCTCCATCTCCCCCGCGCACCCCTCGCAGAAGGTGCACTCATGACTGCAGATGAACGCCGGGCCACCATCAACGAGGCCGTCGCCGCACCTCTCGCAGCGGTCTCTCATCTCCAGGCCCACTACCCCTCCTCCCCGCCCTCGGGGCCGTAGAAGACGACCCACACGGCGAGGT
>JACDFX010000421.1 GCA_013815575.1 Rubrobacter sp. | reverse complement strand
CCCCCGCCCTCTCGACGGCGCGGCGAGAGAGGTGGGAGCGCTCCTCCGACACCCGGCGGTGGGACTCCGAGAGTTCGCCCCGGATCCGGCGCAGGTCGCTTCGACGCTCACGCACGGCGGAGAGGAGGGCGGTCGAGAGATCCAGGGCCTTTTTCGCGAGGTCACGTGGCGAGGCGGCTTCAGGTGCGGACGCCGAAGCCTTCTCCACCCTGCGCCGGAGGGCCGCCTCGCGTTTTTGTCCGTCGGAGACCGCCGCGCGCAGAGAACGCAGACGCCCCTCCGAGTCCTGGGCGGCGACCCTGGCGGAGTCGGCGGCGGCCGCTGCTGCGGTGGCGGTCTCGTGGTCGGATCGGGCGGTTTCCTCGGCCCCCGATAGGCCACGCTCCCCCGATGAGATTCTGCCGGTGAGTTCCTCCTCCTCGCGCCGGCGGTCGAGCAGCCTGCGGTAGGAGGCCTCGGCCGCGTTCAGGCGGCGGCGGGCCTCCTGCTCCAGGACGGAACGCGCGCGCAACGTGCGCTCGGAGAGGGCGCGGAGGGTGTTCGCGGTCTCGGAGGCCGCGGTCAGGCGCGTGGAGGCGACCTGGACCGCGTCCCGCGCGTCGTAGAGCACTTCGCCCGGCCCGTTCTTGAGGGCTTCGAGGATCTCCAGCTCCGCCCCGAGGCGGGCCTCGCGCGCGAAGTTGCCCGGGCCAGGCCGGCGGCTCACGCTGGTCCTGGTTAGGCGAAGGCCGTCGGTGGTTACGGCGACGTGGCCGTTCAGGTTGGCGCCGTCTCCCGGTCGGTCCACGACGAAGATGCCGCCGAGCAGACGCTCGACAGCTCCTGCGTAACGGCCGTCGAGGACCTCGACGCACTCGGCGAGGGGGGTGCCGGAAGGGTGGTCACCGGCGTGGACACCCTCCGCGTCCAGCCGCAGGGCGACCGGGTCCGCCTCCGAGAGCATCCGCATTCCCTCGTCCAGGTTCTCCGCGAGGACGCCGGCTCCGTTCTCCCCGATCGCGGCCTCGACGGCCGCCTCGTAGCCCGGACAGGCCCGGATCACCTCATAAAGCCTCGTGGCATCGCCCGCGGGGGCGGCCGTACGCAGGGACCTCACCCTTGACTCAGCCCGTCCCACCGCCGCCGCCAGCCCCCCACGCCTGTGGCTGACCTCTTCGAAGCGCCCCTCGGCACGGGCCAATGCCTCCGAAAGTCTCTGCCGGAGCCGCCCCACCCCGTCCCCCGGTCGATGCTCGCGCAGACGCCCTATATCCTCCACCGCGCGCCGAAGGCTATCGAGGTCCTCCTCGGAGGTGCCCTGCGTCATTCCCGCCGGTCCTAGACTGGCGAGCCTGGCGCGGAGCCTGTCCAGCTCACCCGCAAGTCGGGCCCTCTCCCTCTCGGAGCCCGCGCTCTTTTTGGTGGCGAGTTGGCCGGCCCGGGTCTTCTCTTGCGAGGCCTCCCGCGCTTCGGCGGCTTCGGCATCGAGGCCGCCCGCCCTTTCGCGCAATTCTTCCAGGCTGCGGCGGGTGCGTCGCAGCTCCTCCCGCAGCCGATGGAGCACGAGACGGCGCTCACCCTCGCGGCCGGTATTGGAATCCAACCTCAGGAGGGCGCGATCCGCCCTCAGGTTCTCCGCCCGGAGGTCCTCTGTTACGTCCTCCAGCCCCTCCGCGCGCCGCTCCGCCTCGCCGGTGCGGGCGCCGAGATCTCGCAGGCTTCTCTCTATCTGCTCGCCTTCGTCACGAAGGCTGCTCTCAGTGTCGTCCAATCTCCGGACGTGAGATTCGGCGGAGCGAAGCTGGTCTCTGAGATCGGACAGCTCGCGGGTGGCGACCCGGTAGAGGTGGGCCAGGGAGAGTTCACGGTAGCGGGACTCGAACTCTCTGTAGCGTCGGGCGGCCTCGGCTTCGGCCCGGATCCTGCGAAGCTGGTTGCCGAGCTCCGTCTCGAGTTGCCGGCTCTTCTCCAACTGGTCGTCCGCCCGCTCCAGGCGACGGCTCGCGGAGAGTCGCCGCCTGCGGTAGACGCCGAGCCCGGCCGCCTCCTCCAGCGCCAACCGGCAGGCGGCGGCCCCGCCCGCGACTATGGCGTCCACCGAGCCCTGGCGCAGGATGCTGTGCCGGCCCAGGCCCGCCTCACCGGCGACGGCGCGAACGTCGGCCAGGCGCGAGCGGGAGCCATTGATCCTGTACTCCGTCTCCCCGGCCCGCGAGATGCGGCGCGTTATCGATACCTCGGAGTAGGGAAGCGAGATCTCACCCGTAGCATTGTCGAAGACCAGGGTGACCTCGGCGGCGCTCGCGGCCGGTAAGGACTCCGAGCCCGAGAAGATCAACTCGCTCATCGCCCCAGCCCGCAGTACACCGGGACTCTGCTCCCCCAGCGCGAAGAGCACCGCGTCGGTGACGTTGCTCTTCCCCGACCCGTTCGGGCCGACTATCGCCGTGATCCCACCCTCCAGCGGCATCCTCACCGGCCGGGCAAACGTTTTGAACCCCTTGATATAGATCTCGGTCAGCACTAGCCCCGCATTTTACGCAATTTTAAGGATCAAAGCACCCGAGGCGGAAAAGTGCAGCAAAATGGCCGCCACAACCCACGTCTTACCAGCGTTCTCGCGCATGGTCGTTCATACTGACACCGGTGGCGGTCGAGCGACGAGTAGCCCAGGAGGACGAACGTGGCGACGCACATCATGGGTCCTGAAAGAGAGACGCTCCACGGGGTCTTCTCCCGAGACCTGCCGCCGGCGCTAACCGTGGATTCCGGGGACACCGTCGTTCTCAGTACCCTCGCGGCAGGATGGAGCTTGGAGCCGCCCGGAGGGTCCGGGGAGCAC
>JACDFX010000420.1 GCA_013815575.1 Rubrobacter sp. | reverse complement strand
CCTCTACGAAGACCCCGGGTACTTCGAGACCCGCGAGCGCCTCACCAGTGAGCTATTGATGCACCTCGCGGGCGCCTGGTCTAAGTTTCCCAGGCAGACGGCGAGGCCGCCGCTGTAGCGGGGCGAAACCCGCTGGCCGGTTTTTCGCTTCCAGGTTCAGTGGGTCCGTGATGCAATGTCAATAGTTGAGAGAGCCTTCAGGGGGAGGATATGGGCGAGTACGGTTCAGAGACCTACGGTGACAAGATAGCCGGGGTTTACGACGAGTGGTTCGACGCGCCCGAGGATACGGAGACCACCGTCGATTTTCTGAGGGAACTCGGGGGGGCCGGTCCCGTGTTGGAATTGGGGATCGGGACCGGGCGCATCGCCCTTCCCCTGGGCCGCAAGGGTGTCGAAGTTCATGGAATAGACGCCTCGGAGGCGATGGTGGAGAAACTGCGGAGCAAGCCCGGGGGGGAGAGTGTTCCCGTGACGCTCGGCGATTTTGCGGAGGTCGGCGTGGAGGGACGTTTCTCGCTGGTCTACGTGGTCTTCAACACGTTCTTCGCGCTGTTGAGCCAGGAGGATCAGGTCCGCTGCTTCGCCAGTGTAGCCCGGCATCTTGGAGCCGGAGGCGCGTTCGTCGTCGAGGCCTTCGTGCCGGACCTCTCGCGCTTCACCTTCGGCCAGACCCCCCAGACCAGGCACGTCGGCACGGACGAGGTAGTCATCGAATACTCTCGACACGACCCCGTCCGCCAGCGCGTCGATTCCCAAAACGTCGCAATACGTGAGGACGGCGCCCGACTCTACCCCGTGAGCCTCCGCTACGCCTGGCCCTCCGAGCTCGATCTCATGGCCCGCCTCGCCGGACTAACCCTGCGCGAGCGCTACGGAGGCTGGAACCGCCAACCCTTCATCCAAGCAAGCGAAACCCACATCTCTGTCTACGAAAAGATCGGGCCTGAAGCCCCGATCCGTTGATCGGACCTATGGGTATAATTACGCCGCGTTGGAAGAGTGCGGGATGGCTCGGTTAGAGAGGCACGCATGGGCGACAAGAAAACGTCGCGCGTTTACAAGGTAGTGGTGGAGACCGACGAGGACGGCGGCTATGTCGCCTCCGCGCCGTCGGTGCCCGGGGTCTACGAGCAGGGGGAAACCGCCGACGAGGCGTTCGAGCGTATGCGCGAGGCCATGACCTTCCACCTGGACTGTATGCTGGAAGAGGGCGAAGAGATACCACCCTCCGACGCGGCGGGACGCCTGGAGCGCGACATCGAACTCGCCCTGTAGAATCTGTGCCAAGACTGCCAGCCTGCTCGGGTACAGAGGCTGTTAGAGCTTTCGAGCGGCTGGGTTACGAACAGGCGCGGCAACGCGGCTCGCACGTCTTTTTGAAGTGCGGAGGACGGAAATCTCTGAGCGTACCGCTACACGACCAACTCAAGAGCGGAACCCTTCGAGGTCTTGTACGGGATTCCGGGTTCTCGGTAGAAACATTCTCCGACGCGCTTTAGAACGTCTCGCCGGAAGAGTGAACCTCCGCACGAAAGCTTCAACCTATCACCGTTCGCGAAAAGCGTAAGCCTCTCACAAGCTGCTTCAGGAGAGCAACTCCTCGAAACCCGTCTCGTCCAGAACGGGGACGCCGAGCTCTTTCGCCCGCTCCAGCTTCGAGCCGGCCTCCTCGCCCGCAAGAACGTAGTCTGTGTTCTTGCTGACCGACGAGGTGAACGTGCCGCCCGCCGCTTCTAGGTGCTCGACGTAGAAGCTGCGGGGCTTCTCCAACGTGCCGGTAATGACGACCCGCTTGCCCGCGAGCGGGCCGTCGGCTGGACGGCCCGCCTCCCGCCCGAAGTCCAGGCCCGTGTCCATCAGGCGGCGGACGAGGTTGTTGTTGTCTTCCAGGGAGAAATACTCGACGACCGCGCGGGCGACGACCTCTCCGACGCCTTTGATCTCGGCTAGCCCTTCGACCGTCGCACCCCTCATCAGGTCCTCGCCGGAGAAGCGGGAGGCTATAAGCTCCGCGGTAACGGCCCCGACGTGCCGGATGCCCAGGGCGTAGAGAACGCGGGAGAAAGGCTGCTCCTTGCTCTTCCGGATCGCACCGATCAGGTTCTCAGCACTTTTCTCCCCGAATCCTTCGAGCGGCACGAGCTGTTCGGCTTCGAGCTCGTACACGTCGGCCGGGTCCTTTATGAGGCCGAGGTCGAAGAGGCGGGTTGCGAGCTTCTCGCCGAGGCCATCTATGTCCATCGCGGACTTCGACGCCCAGTGGATGATGTGCTCCAGCGCCTGCGCCGGGCACCGGGCGTTGATGCACCGGGTCACCGCCTCGCCCTCCGGCCGCGAGACCGGCTCATCACAGACGGGACAGCGCGACGGCATGACGAACTCCCGTTCGTCGCCGCTTCGTTCCTCGACGATGGCTTTCACGACCTGCGGAATCACATCCCCAGCCCGCTCTATCACGACGGTGTCCCCAACGAGGATGTCCTTCTCCTTCACGTAGTCCTCGTTGTGGAGCGTGGCCTTCGAGATCGTCACCCCGCCAACGTTGACCGGCTCGAGCACCGCCTGCGGTGTCAACGCCCCCGTCCTTCCTACGTTGATGATGATGTTGAGCAGCTTCGTCCGGCCAGCCAACGGCTCGAACTTGTATGCGATGGCCCACCGCGGCGATTTCGCCACCGAGCCGAGGGCGAGTTGCTGCTCCCGCGAATCCACCTTCACGACGACCCCGTCGATCTGATACCCGACCGACTCCCTCTCCTTGGCCCACCGTTCGCACTCGGCAACGACGGACTCTATGTCTTCATGAACGGTGTACGGGTTTACCC
>JACDFX010000063.1 GCA_013815575.1 Rubrobacter sp. | reverse complement strand
CGAGGGTGCGGGGCATGATCGCGCCGACCACATCGAGCCAACGGTAACTCTGGATCGGGACCTCCACGTCCACGCCTTGCGGAACGTACAAGAAAGACCCGCCCGCGAAGGCCGCCGCCGAGAGCGCCGCGAACTTGTCGTAGTCCTCCGGCACCAGCCCGAAGAGCTTCTCCTTCACGAGGTCCTCGTGCTCGGCGAGCGCCGTGTGCAGGTCCGTGAAGATAACGCCCTTGCGCGAAAGCTCCTCGTCCACGCGGCTAAACGCCGTCTCGGAGTTGTGCTGCACGAGCAGAGCCGAGTTCTCCTCGCCTTCCTCGATCAGCTTACGCACCGGGCCGGGGAGATCCCCCTCGCTCGCCGCAATCGGGCTCTCGGCATAAGGCAGGAAGTCCTCTATCCGCACGTCCGAGATGTCCGTGTAGCGCCACGCCTCGTCGCGCAAACTCGGCATTGGCAGCTCCTGGAAGGCTCTCCAGGCGTGGAGGCGCTTCTCCGTGAGCCAGCCCGGCTCGCCCTTGAACGATGACAGGGCCTTCACCGTCTCCTGGCTGATGCCCTTGCTCTTTAGAACCTCCGGTATGCCGTTCGCGCTCATTTATTACCTCTTTCGTGTCTCAAACAGTGGGGGCGGACTCCAGAGAGAGCCCGCCCCACGAAACTTGCTCCGTTACTTGCAGGTTGCTGCTAGTTAGCCGACCGAGCCTTCCATCTCCAGTTGGATCAGGCGGTTCAGCTCGATGGCGTACTCCAGCGGAAGCTCCTTCGCGATCGGCTCGATGAAGCCGTTGACGACCATCGCTATGGCCTCCTCTTCCGAGAGTCCGCGGCTCATCAGGTAGAAGAGCTGGTCCTCCCCGACCTTCGAGACCGTGGCCTCGTGCTCGGTGTTGACCTTCTTCTCCTCGATCTCGATGTACGGATACGTGTCCGTCCGCGCGTTCTCGTCAAGCAAGAGCGCGTCGCACTCGACCCGGCTCTTGGAGCCGACGGCACCCTCGTGAACCTTGAGGAGTCCCCGGTACGTGCTCCTGCCTGTCCCCCTGGAGATGGACTTGGAGGTGATGAGAGAAGAAGTATTGGGGGCCGCGTGGACGATCTTGCCGCCCGCGTCCTGATGCTGCCCGTCACCCGCATAGGCGACCGAGAGGATCTCACCGCGAGCGCCCTCACCTGTCAGGTACACAGCCGGATACTTCATCGTGAGCTTGGAACCGAGGTTCCCGTCCACCCATTCAACGGTGGCGTTCTTCTGAGCCACGGCCCGCTTTGTCACCAGGTTGTAGGTGTTGTGCGACCAGTTCTGAATGGTCGAATAGCGGATGCGCGCGTTCGGCTTGGCGATAAGCTCCACGACCGCGGAGTGCAGCGAGTTCGAGGTGTACGTTGGCGCGGTGCAGCCCTCGATGTAGTGTACGTACGAGCCCTCGTCGGCGATGATGAGCGTTCGCTCGAACTGGCCCATGTTCTCCGCGTTGATGCGGAAGTACGCCTGCAGCGGGATGTCGATGTGGACCCCCGGCGGGACGTACACGAACGAGCCACCGGACCAGACCGCCGAGTTGAGCGCCGAGAACTTGTTGTCGTCGGCCGGGATGATGGTCCCGAAGTACTCGCGCACGAGGTCCTCGTGCTCGCGGAGGCCCGAGTCCATGTCCATGAACACGACACCGGCCTTGTTCCACTCCTCCTTCAAGGAGTGGTAGACGACCTCTGACTCGTACTGGGCGCCGACGCCGGCGAGCGAATCGCGCTCGGCCTGCGGGATGCCGAGTTTCTCGAAGGTATTCTTGATGTCGTCCGGGACGTCGTCCCAGGTGCGGCCCTGGTTCTCCATCGGGCGGATGTAGTAGTAGATCTCGTCGAAGTCCAGATCCGAGAGGTCCCCACCCCACTGCGGGGTCGGCCTATCCAGAAACGACTGGAGCGCCTTGAGCCTGTACTCAAGCATCCACTCCGGCTCGTTCTTGTGCTTGGAGATCATGGCGACGATCTCCGGGTCTATGCCCTTTCTCGGGGTCCTGAAGAAGTAGTCCTCGGGATCGTGGAAACCATACTTGTACTCTTCGAGCCCAAGCTCCTGAATGCTCTTGTCTTCTGGCATATCGGGTCCCTTCCCTAGCTCTGCGCCGCGGAGCCGAACTCCTGGCGCACCCAGTCGTAGCCCTTGTCTTCGAGCGTCAGCGCGAGATCCTTGCCGCCGCTCGTCACTATTCTACCGTCTAGCATGACGTGCACGTGATCCGGCTCGATGTAGCGCAGGATCCTCTGGTAGTGCGTGATGATGACCGCGCTGAACTCCGGCCCCCGCAACTCGTTCACACCCTTGGAGACGACCTGCAAGGCGTCGATGTCCAACCCAGAGTCGGTCTCGTCCATGATGGCGAGCTTCGGTTCGAGCATGAGCATCTGCAGGATCTCGTTGCGCTTCTTCTCGCCGCCGGAGAACCCCTCGTTCAAGTACCTCTCGGCGAACTTGGGGTCCATCTGCATGATCTTCATCTTCTCCTGGATGAGCCGGTACATCTCCATCGGCGCCAACTCTTTCTCGCGCACGGAATTCACGGCCGTCCTCAGGAAGTTCGCCACGGAGACGCCTGGAACCTCACTCGGGTACTGAAAGGCGAGGAACATGCCGAGCCTCGCCCGCTCGTCAGCCTCGAGCTCCATAACGTCCTCGCCCATGAACTCGATGGTGCCGTCCGTGACGTCGTAGCGGGGATGGCCCATGAGAACGTTCGACAGCGTGCTTTTGCCCGACCCGTTCGGGCCCATGATGGCGTGTATCTCACCCTTCCCGACCTCGAGCCCGAGGCCCTTCAGGATCTCGCCGCCCTCGATCTCGACGTGCAAGTTGTCTATCTTTAACATCGAACCCCGCCAATCCACCTGTAAAACCTTGCTACTGCAAGCTCCATTTAACCACAGGCCCCCTACCCCAACAACGTAAACGCATCACAACCAAGAACTTTTCTTGAAATCCGCCAAACCACGCTCCACACGCAGGATTCGTGACCTCGATCACACCCGCGAAACACTTCCTGCGACCCATTGTCAGACGCTGCCGCCTGGGCACGCTTGTAACACGCAAAAGCCCCTCGGGATGGTCTTTATTGGGAACGATTCCCGCTAAGGTTCGGAGGCGTTAGGCCGGACCTTCTTGCCAGCGCTCCAACTCGCGGGCGACGAAGTGGGAGACGATGCGCCCGTAGAGTTCTTCGACGAAGTTCGGGTCCAGGTCCTCCTCCTCGGCCCACCCGCGGCGTCGGGCGAGCATGGCCTTTTGCCGTTCGGGGGCGCGGACGCCCTTCTGATCCGTCTTGAAGCGGGCCGCGGCGGCGACGTATCGTGCTCGTTGACCCAGTAGGCGCAGGACTTCGCGGTCCAGATTGTCTATCGCCTTGCGCACGTCTTCGATGTTCGCGCAATCTTCGGGCGGTTTCACGAGACCTCGGCCAGGACCTCGATATGCTCGTTACCGGCGGTGAGAGCCGCGGCGATATCCGCGTTGCGGGAGAGGTAGCAGAGGGCCAGGGACTTACCGTCTACGGGAAGCGGGGCGACGCTGGTTATCTTGCCGACCGTTTTATCGCCCTGGAGGATGGGGGTGCCTGGTGCGAGGGGTTCGCCCGTGTAGGAGATCCCGTACAGGGTCTTGTTCGGGTGGCCGCGGTAGCGCATCCTGGCGACGGTCTCCTGGCCCGGGTAGCAGCCCTTGCCGAAGTCCACGGCGCGGTCCAGGACGCCGGCCTCGCCGGGGAAGTTCTCCGGCGTGAGGTCGGCCCCGAAGCGGGGTACGCCGGCCCGGACGCGGGCCGTCTCGTAGGCGTCGGGGTCGGCGGGAGCCGCGCCGCGTTCGAGAAGGGCTTTCCTTGCGCGGGCGACGGCCTCCCGAGGGCCGAGGAGGTCGTAGCCGGGGACCGGGGCGGCGACGCCTGCGGCGAGCAGCGTCTCGCCGCCGATCTCCACCTCCGCCGTCTGGTGCTCGGCCAGCTCGGGGTTGCCGAGCAGTTCGTCTGCGCGGGGCCCGTAGAGGCCGAGCACGGACCATTCGTTAGAGAGGTCTTCGAGCTTTACCCGGGAGAACGGGGCGTAGCGGCCCAGGATCTCACGCGCCGCGTACGCGCCTTCTGGTTCGGTGTCCACGAGGATGTCCTCCCCGGACTTCAGGACGCGCAGGTCCGACTGCACGCGGCCTTTCGGGTTCAGCAGCAGGGCGTAGGCGCCACGGGCGTCTTTGGGGACGCTGTTGGTGAGGGTGGCGTTCAGCATCCCCACCGGGTCTTTGCCGGTAAGACGCAGAAGCCCCCTACCGGGACGTTCTACGACGGCCGCGTCTCGTGCCAGGGCGACGAGGCCGGGGCTTTCATTCGGTCTCTGGTCGTTCCGGGGGATCTCTCTTAGCTCTTTCATACACGTATTCTAAAGTACGGAAGGATAACCAGAGCGGGGAGCGCGGCGTCGGACTCCGACGCCACGCCGCCTCTACGGTGCGTGCACGCGGCGGCGTTTTGTACTAGTGCGTGCACGCGGCGGCGTTTTGTACTAGATTTCGCAACGGAGGTTGTACGGAGTCCCGACGCACGTAGGGTCGGCGAGAGAAAGGTGGGCGCCATGGCCCAGGGAACGGTAAAGTGGTTCAACGGCGAAAAAGGGTACGGGTTCATCTCCCCGGACGACGGCGGCGAGGACCTCTTCGTCCACTACTCCGGCATAGCGGGGAGCGGCTTCAAGAGCCTTGAAGAGGGCGCCAAGGTGTCCTACGAGCCCTCCGAGGGCAGGAAGGGACCGCAGGCGACGAACGTATCGCCTTTGTAGCTGTCTACACGGTGCTTCGGGCCCGCGGCCCTCGCTTTCAGCACGACCGCTCCGGGGACTCCCGGCACGCCGCTTTTCGGCGGTCAGCCTCTCTCGAACTGACGGGTGGCCTCGTAGGCGGCCGTCGCCTCGGCGTAGACCTGGGGTAG
This sequence comes from Rubrobacter sp., assembly GCA_013815575.1. GTDB lineage: Bacteria > Actinomycetota > Rubrobacteria > Rubrobacterales > Rubrobacteraceae > Rubrobacter_D. The sequence goes on along the minus strand of JACDFX010000063.1, from coordinate 2,718 downwards.
TGGCAGGCCGGTCTCTGCGGAGAGGCGGGAGGCGTCGGCGAACTCCGGGGAGATGACGAAGTCCCGGCCGTCGATGCTTCCTATTTTCAGGCGGCACTTACCGTAGGGGAGGTCCACGGTGGTGTGGCGGCGTTCGGCCACGGTGCGGCCGACGCCGCGGTGTCGAACGCCCAAAGTGCCGGTTTCGCGCATCAGGAACCGGGCCAGGCGCTCTCTGTCGGCGCTTTTTACGAGGGCGGAGATCTTGTAGGCGCCGCGGCCTCGTTTCATGATTATGGGCTCCAGCCAGGCGTCGAGCGCGCCGGCGGCGAGGAGTTTCTCTGTGGCGGAAGCGAGGATCTCGCCGGTGGCGTCGTCCACGTTTGCCTCCAGAAGATCCAGCCCCTCGGCGGGACCTTCTAGCTCGCCGATCACGGCCCGGAGCAGGTTGGGGGCGTTTTGCAGGCGCGCCCGGCCGACCCCGTAGCCGATGGAGAGGAGGGTCATCGGGGGGGCCGCGTCGGTGAAGAGGCCGCCGGTGAAGGCGCCCATTAGCGCGGCGCCCGTGGGGGTTGTCGTCTCGCGCGGCTCTTCCGTCCAGCGGACTTTGGATCCTTTGAGGACCTCCAGCGTGGCGGGTCCGGGGATGGGGAGGGGGCCGTGGGCGGCCCGGACGACGCCCGTGCCCATCGGCAGCGGGCCGCAAGTCACGGAGGAGACGTCGAGGAGGTCCAGGGCCAGGCAGCTCCCGACCACGTCCACGATGGAGTCGACGGCCCCGACCTCGTGGAACGTGACCTCCTCCGGCTCGACCCCGTGTACCGAGCCCTCGGCGACCGCCAGCCGGCGAAACGCCTCGATAGAGCGCGAGGCCGCCCTCTCCGGCAGCTCCGCCCCCTCCACGAGCGCGCGGATGGCCGCGAAGTTGCGGTGGGCATGCTCCTCCGGACTACCGACCGAGATCCTGAGCGCGCCGACGCCGTTTACTTCGGTGCTCTCCGCCGAGAGCTCGAAGGGGACGTTCAGGCGTTTGAGGGAGGTCGTGATCTCCCCCAGCGGTGCCCCGGCTGCAACGAGGCTCGCGAGGGTCATGTCGCCGGCGGCGCCGCCGACGGGCTGGAAGTGTGCGTGCGTCAAGGCGTGTTTCGGGCGGCGAGGGCCCGGCCAGGGGCCCCTACCCTAGTCGTCGCGGCCGTTGGAGATCTTGCGCGCCATCATAAGGGTTATGAACAGGCTTATGGCGAGCAGGACCAGGGGCCGCGGGTCGCTCTTGACGGCGTCCGTGAGCGGGGTCGGGCTCTTCTTTCTGCCGGCCTCACCGACCATGCTCGCCTGGCGCCGGACGGATTCCACGAGGCTCTTGCCTGCGTTCCGGACCCTGTCTTTGATCTTGGACGTCAGCTTCTTCGTGACGGCCTGGGGCTCGACGTGCTTTTTGAGGTCCCGAACATCCGGGGCCATGCGGCTCCGGATCTCGAACATCTCCCGCTCTATGCGCTCCGGTATCTCGTTCATCGGCTGATCTGCCCCTTGAGCCAGTTGACGTTCTGCTGGAGGGTACGGATGGTCCTGTGGGGCTTGGGATCCAGCTTCCTCAAAATGCTCGCGCCTGCCCCGGCGAGTATTCCCCCGACTATGAGCAATATACCAGAGACGATAAGGGCCGCGACCCACTGCGGCAGGAACACCGCGAGCAAGTAGACCCCGGTCAGCGAAAGGAATATGAGGAAGACGAGCATGAACACGGCCGCCGCCGCGAGCAGCCCCGTCGCGAGCCCGGCCCGCTTCGCGACGGGCGCCAGCTCGGTCCTCGCGAGCTCGGTCTGCTTGGCGACAAGCTCCTGGACCTGCGGCCTCAGGACGTCCACGATCTCCTTGATGCTACGCTCCGACGGCTCGGGACCCTCCCGCAGCTCCCGGCCGAACTCCGCGACCCGTTCTCGCCCTTCCATCCCGGCGCTCCCTTCTCCATACTGTAAAGTCGTCAGGCTTTCGCCTTTGTTACCCCGGTCTCCCGACCCGTAATCCCCGCGTTCCCCGGTGAAACGAGCCTTCCACATCCTACACCAAATCTATAGTAGCCAATATGACATAAAGCGCCGAACCTCCGGTTTGATGTAACATGAATGGAGTTGTACAAGGGAAGCCCGTGATTCGCGGGGGTTGGAGTCTTTTTGAAGTTGCACGCGGCACTGGGCATCTCCGCGGGGGATGTGGTCGCCTTCGCCGGGGCGGGAGGCAAGTCCGGGGCGATCCTGCAGGTGGCGACGGAACTTGCCGAGGCCGGCATGACGGTCCTCACGGTCCCGACGACCAAGATGTCCGTGGGAGAGGCTAAAGGGATAGGGCCGCTCGTTACCTCGGAAGACGCGGAGGAGTTGCGCGCGAAGGTGAAGATCTCCTTCTCCGAGGGCCATGCCCGCGTGGCCGCCGGCAGCGCCATGATCTCCAAGGACAGGGTGGGAGGCGTCGAGCCCGACCTCGTCTCCGACCTCGCCCCGCTCGCTGACGTGCTCCTCGTTGAAGCAGACGGCTCGCGCGGGCGCCCCATCAAGGGCACGGCCACCCACGAACCCGCCCTCCCCGACGCCTCGACCCTCGTCGTCGCCGTCAGCAACGTGGCCGCCCTCGGCTCTTCGGTGGACGAAGAGCACGTCCACCGCCCCGCCCTCTTCTCCGAGCTCACCGGCGTCGGCGCCGGGCAGAGCATAACCGCCCGCGCCTTTGCCCGCGCCCTCG
>JACDFX010000004.1 GCA_013815575.1 Rubrobacter sp. | reverse complement strand
CCCGGTCGCGTCCTCCCAGTCGCGGCAGAGTTGGGCGAGGTAGTTGGAGCCGGGCCGGGAAGTCGTCTCGTCGACGGCCGTCGTGCCGGTGTCGCCGTACCACGCGACCGCCGAGCCGCTGATCATCACGGGGACGCCATGCTCTGCGACCGCGCGGGCGAGCACGCCGGTTGGCCCCGTCCGGCTCTCACGCAGCTCCTGCTGGTAGGCTTCGGTCCAGCGCTTGCCCCCGATGGCCGCGCCGCCGAGGTTGATCACCGCATCGACGCCCTCGAACGCGCCCGGCTCGATGTAGCCCGTTTGCGGGTTCCAGCAGCGCTGGTCGGGGGCCTGCGACGCCCGGCGAACCAGCCGGATCACCTCGTGCCCGGCCCCGCGCAGGTGCGGGACCAGCGCGCTGCCGATGAACCCGGAAGATCCGGAAATGACGATTTGCCTGGGTGCTCCTTCAGTCGTCTTCACGATCTCTCCTTAGGGTCATCAATGTTTGTTAGAGCTTCTAACAAAAGGCTACACCTGTTACTCTTCAGTGTCAACTGGTACTCTGCGGTTCAAGGTGGGCGAAGGGGAGCGAGGGAGGCCAGTGCGGACATCAGGGGGTTCTCGTAACCCGATGCGGGATCGGTTTCGTGAGCAGGTTCGCGAGGACGTCAAGGCCGCGGCGCTGCGCCAGATCGCGTCCGGTGGCGCCTCCGCGGTATCGGTCAACGCAATCGCCAGGCAGCTTGGTGTCTCCGGGCCGGCCCTCTACCGCTATTTCGCCAACCGCGACGAGCTGCTGGCCGAGCTCGTCCTCGACGCGTACCACGACCTCGCCGATGCACTGGCGGCCGCGACCGACCGCGAGCTCGGCCATTCGCCGCAGGATCGGTTCCGAGCCCTGGCACGGGCGTGGCGCTCCTTTGCCCTCGCCGAGCCCCACCGCTATCAGCTATTGTTGACCCCGCCGGTCCCCGGCCACGACGCCTACGCCGAACCGTTGGTCAGCGCCGCGAACCGCACGATGGCCGTCGGCCTCGACGTCTTCGCCGCCCTGGCGGCAGTCGAAACCGAGTCTGGCCACCCGATAACGGGGTCCTCGGGGCATTCTGACTCGGGAGTACCCACATCGCTACCGGAGACCGACCTCTCCGCTGTCGGGGGCTCCCACCAGGAGATGTTCTCCGCTACCGGAACGAGGCCGGAGGAGCTCCTGCGTGCCATCTCCGCGTGGGCCCGGCTTCACGGTCTAGTCAGCCTCGAGCTCGGCGGCAACTTCTCGTCCATGGGCATCGACGCCGACGCCCTCTTCCGCCGCGAAGTCGACGCCCTCGTCCGAGAACATGTCCGGGCCCACGACCCGTCTTGATCGCGAGTGCGCCCACCGGCCACTAGTCAGAGAGTCGGAGGGCGTGCGGCACCCCCGCCCGCGACCGCGGAAGGGCCGAGAGGGAGGGGCGCGCCTACCGGACGGTCCCGCCGAGCGCTGAGGTCGGCGCCCGCCGTCAACCTTCGGCCGCCGGGACCGCCCGACTGCGGGGAGCGCCATCCCGCAACCGAGTTGGCGCAAGATAACCCGACCATCCTCGATGCCTGAGCAAACCCAGCGCCCCAACCGACGTCCAGATCTCTGCCCGAGCGGTCTAGAATGCCCTCGGCGCACTCGAATTTTCTGTTCGTTTACTATCCGTACCCCTACTCAAGGTCCATTCTGCGACGCGCGAGCCTGACGGTCGGAAGTTACCGGAGGGCGCCCGTGAGCTCCGCGGCGCCCATGCCGGCCTCGCGCAGATAATCGGAGAACTCGGCCAGGATCTCACCCGGGTCCCGGACGAAGCTGGCAGTTCCGACCTGGACGACGGTCGCCCCTGCGAGCATGAACTCCGCCACGTCGACGCCGCTCGTAACGCCTCCGCCCCCGAGTACCGGTACCCCGACGGTGCTGGCGACTTCGTGGACCGCCTTTAGCGCGACGGGCTTTACGGCCGGTCCGGAGAGCCCGCCCCGGACCAGCACGGACCTCTTCTTTGCGTCTATCGTGAGGGCTGGGATCGTGTTCATTACCGTTAGCGCGTCGGCGCCCGCTGACTCCGCCGCGCGGGCATTGCCAACCACCCCTTCGTGGGTAAGCTTGGCGAAGAGCGGCTTCGCTGGCACCACGGCGCGGCAGGCCGCCACGACCTCCTCGACAGCTGCGGGCCCGGCGCAGAAGGTGAGCCCGCCGTGTTCGACGTTGGGGCAGGAGAGGTTCAGCTCGATGGCCGCAACGCGTTCGTCCTGCGAAACCCGCTCGCAGAGGGCCACGAAGTCCCTGACCGTCTCCCCCGCCACCGAGACGAAGATGGGGACGCCGAGGTCGAAGGCGTCGAGGTCCTGCATAAAGCGCTCGACGCCGGGGTTCTGCAGACCGATGGAGTTGACCATGCCAGCCGGCGTCTCGGCGATGCGCGGCGGCGGGTTGCCGGGCCGGGCGGAGGGGGTCGTGGTCTTTGGCAGTATCGCCCCGTAGACGCCCTCGACCTCACCGAGCGCCTCTTTCGCCAGTGTCCCAGAGGCCGGCACGAGCGGCGTGCGCAGGGTCATCCCGCACAGCTCGACCGAGAGGTCCACGCCCGTCAAAGGCTCCCGCACTACCACGCCAACACCTCAGCCCGGAAGACCGGGCCCTCGATGCAGGACCGGACGTACCCCCCGTCTACCGGCACAACGCAGCCGTTGCACGACCCGTTACCACAACCCATTCTCTCCTCCACGGAGAGTTGCCGCAGGCCGTCCGGACCCGCGGCGCCCTTGACGGCGGCCAGCATGGCGTTCGGGCCGCAGGCGTAGACGACCGGATACTCCCGGAGATCCGGCGCGGCGTCGAGCACCGTGCCGTGGACGCCCGTAGACCCGTCCATGGTTGCGACGGCCGCGCCTGGAAAGTCGTCGGCGACGGCTGCCGTCTTCCCGTCGAGAAAGCCAAGGAACACGTCGTGGGCGATACCGCGGGCGGCGAGCTCTCTGCCAAGGATCTTGAGCGGCACAACCCCTATGCCCCCGCCGAGGAGCGCCGCCCTGCCGCCGGAGACGCCTATCTCGAAGCCCTTCCCGAGCGGGGCCGTGACCTCTATCGTTCCCAGCGCCCGGTCCAGGAGCTCCGTGCCGCGGCCCCTGACCTCGAATAGCAGGCTCGCCACCCCGTCCACAAAGTCGTAGAACGAGAACGGACGGGCCAGGAACGGGTCGAGGGTTATCGGGTAGCCCGCGGCGCGGGCCATCACGAACCGGCCTGGCTCTATGTTCTCACCAGGCCAACGGTAGCTGAGGAGGGTGTAGGCGCCGAACTCGCGGCGCTCTTCGATCTCTACGGTATAGAACTTCACGCGCGCGCCGCGTAGAGGCCCTGAAGGGAGTTCACACGGCGGGTTCCGCCCCGGATGCGGGCCTCGATACCCTGGATGGCGGCGGCCGAGCCGGCGAGCGTGGTGATGCAGGGGACGCCGTGCATGAGGGCCCCACGACGGATCAGGTACCCATCCGTACGCGCCCCGCGGCCCCAGGGGGTGTTGACGATCAGATCGACCCCGCCCTCTTCTATGAGCGAGAGGACGTCGCCCCCTGCCTCGCCTATCTTCGGCACCACCACGACCGGGAGCCCGTTGCTCCGGAGCACCTCCGCCGTCCCCTCGCTCGCGGCGATCTCGAACCCGAGGTCCGCGAACGCCCTCGCTATGAGCACCACCGAACGCTTGTCCCTGTTGGAGACCGAGATGTACACCCGCCCGGAGACCGGCAGCGTCTGCCCCGCGGCAATCAAGGCCTTGGCAAACGCCCCACCGAAGGTCCGATCTATCCCCATCGCCTCCCCCGTCGAGCGCATCTCCGGCCCCAGCAAGGGATCCACGTCCGCGAACCGGTCGAACGGGAAGACCGGCGCCTTTACGGAGAAGTGTCCGTTCGTGGACGAACGGGGCCTGATGTCCCGCAGTTTCTCGCCGACGGAGACCCGCGTCGCAAGCTTCGCCAGCGGCACGCCGGTAGCCTTGGAGATGAAGGGCACCGTGCGGGAGGCGCGGGGGTTGCACTCGATCACCATGATGTCGTCGCCGCGCACGATGAACTGCACGTTCATCAGGCCGACGACGCCGACGGCGAGGGCGAGGCGACGGGTGTAATCCTCTATCCTCTCGACGAGGGCGCGGTGGAGCGTGATCGGGGGCGTAACACAGGACGAGTCCCCGGAGTGGACCCCGGCCTCCTCGATGTGCTCCATGATCCCTCCTACAAACACATCCTCCCCGTCACACACGGCGTCGACGTCGACCTCGACGTAATCCTCCATAAACTTGTCCACGAGGGTCGGGTGCGAGGGGCTGGCCCCCGCGCCAGTCCTGAGGTAGAGGTCCAGATCCTCGTCGCTGTACACGATCTCCATCCGTCGCCCGCCGAGCACGTAGGAGGGCCGCACCACGACCGGGTACCCGAGCTCGCCCGCAACCGCGCGGGCCTCGGCCGGGGTCTTCGCCGTGCCGAACCGCGGGTGCGGGATGCCCAGGTCCTCGAGCAGGCGCCCGAAGCGGGAGCGGTCCTCAGCCAGGTCTATGGCATCCGGGGACGTGCCGAGGATAGGGACGCCCTCTTGTTCAAGCTCGCGGGCGAGCTTCAGGGGGCTCTGGCCGCCGAACTGCAGGATGACGCCGTGGGGCTTTTCGCGACGGATCACCTCCAGGACATGCTCCGCCGTGAGCGGCTCGAAGTACAGTCGGGTTGAGGCGTCGTAGTCCGTGGAGACGGTCTCGGGGTTGGAGTTGACCATCACCGAGTCGTAGCCGGCGTCCTTCAGAGCGTAGCTGGCGTGGACGCAGGCGTAGTCGAACTCCACGCCCTGCCCGATCCTGTTCGGCCCGCTACCAAGCACGACCACGGAAGGGTTCTCCCCCCGCACGACCTCGTCCTCGTCCTCGTAGGTCGAGTAGTAGTACGGAGTCTGTGCGGGGAACTCCCCGGCGCAAGTATCAACGGATTTGTAGGTAGGCGAGACGCCCAGGGCACGCCTGACGCCCCGCACGACCTCGGTCGATGTGCCGGAGGCCGAGGCGATGGTTTCGTCGGTGAGGCCTATCCTCTTTAGCTCGCGCAGCTCTTCGGCGTCGAGGGGGATGGAGATCGCGCCCTCGGCGGCCACGATGCGGGCTATAGAGGCTATAAAGAACGGGTCGATGCTGGTGCGGTGGTGGATCTCACGTATGTCCGACCCCGCCCGGAGCGCGTCGAAGATCGCGAAGACCCTGTAAGGCCCCGGCTCGTCGAGCCCGGCCTTCACGTCCTGCGGGTCGACCTCCAGCGACGCCATCGCCTTACTCAGGCTCTCCGTAAACGTCCGGCCTATCGCCATCACCTCGCCAACCGAGTGCATCCTGGTCGTAAGCCTGGGCGACGCGCCGGGGAACTTCTCGAAGGCGAAGCGCGGGATCTTGGTCACCACGTAATCCAGCGCGGGCTCGAAAGATGCCGGCGTCGCCCGCGTTATGTCGTTCGGGATCTCGTCCAGCGAGTAGCCGACCGCGAGCTTGGCCGCTATCTTGGCGATCGGGAACCCGGTAGCCTTGCTCGCCAGGGCACTCGACCGGCTCACCCGCGGGTTCATCTCGATCACGTAGAAATCGTCGCTCTCCGGGTCAACCGCAAACTGGATGTTTGACCCCCCCGTACTCACCCCAATCTCTCGTATTATGCGTAAAGATGCGGAACGGAGGGTCTGGTACTGGCGGTCTGAGAGGGTCTGGGCCGGGGCGACGGTGATGGAGTCGCCGGTATGGACTCCCATGGGGTCGACGTTCTCTATGGAGCAGATCACGACTACGTTGTCGTCGAGGTCGCGCATGACTTCGAGCTCGAACTCTTTCCAGCCGGCGACGCTCTTTTCGACCAGGACGGAGCCCACGGGGCTCGCTTCCAGGCCGTCGGACACGGCGCGGCGGAGCTCGGCGTGGTCGTTGGCGGTGGCGCCGCCCTTGCCGCCCAGGGTGAAGCTCGGGCGGATGATGAGGGGGTAGCCGATCCTACCCGCCAGCTCCTCCGCGCCCGAGAAGTTCTTCACGGTGCGGCTCGGCGGGACTTTGAGCCCGATCTTCGTCATGGCGTCGTGGAAGAGTTGGCGGTCCTCTGCTTTGCGGATCGAGGGTATAGAAGCGCCGAGTAGCTCGATGTCTAGCTCGTCGAGGACCCCGGCTTCATGAAGCTCGATGGACAGGTTCAGGGCGGTCTGCCCGCCGAGGGTTGGCAGCAGCGCGTCGGGGCGCTCCTTGCGGAGGACCTCGGAGACGGCCTCGACCGTGAGCGGCTCGACGTAGGTGGCGTCGGCGACCTCGGGGTCGGTCATGATCGTCGCGGGGTTCGAGTTGACGAGGACGACGCGGTAGCCCTCGTCGCGTAAGGCCCGGCAGGCCTGGGTGCCGGAGTAGTCGAACTCGGCGGCCTGGCCGATCACGATAGGACCGGAGCCGATTATCAGGATCTTCTCGATGTCGGTGCGCCTCGGCATGTTTAGCCGACCACCGCCTTCGGCGAGACACTGTCTACGAACCCGTCGAAGAGATACGCGGAGTCGCGTGGTCCCGGGCTCGACTCCGGATGGTACTGGACGCTCCAGGCGCCGAGGCCAGGCGCGGAGATCCCCTCGACGGTGCCGTCGTAGAGGTTGCGGTGGGTGAGATCGACGCCCTCCGGCAGCGAATCTTCCAGGACGGCGAAACCGTGGTTCTGGCTCGTGATCTCGATTCGCCCGTTCTCCAAATTCCTTACCGGATGGTTCGCCCCGTGGTGCCCGAACGGCATCTTATACGTCTCACAACCGAGGGCGAGCCCGAGAAGCTGGTGCCCCAGGCAGATCCCGAATACCGGCACCTCCCCGAGCGCGGGACGCAGCGCGTCCACGGCACGCTCTAGAGCCGCGGGATCTCCTGGACCGTTTGAGAGAAATAACCCGTCGGGGTTGGATTCCAAAATCTCCTCAGGCTCCGCGGAACCGGGCAGGGCGAGCACCGTGGCCCCCCGGCTGCGGAGTTCTTTGTAGATGGAGCCCTTCACCCCGTAGTCCAGGGCCACGACCCGGCACCGCTCCTCGCCAAAGGCCGGCATGAGGGTCGGTTCGGTTAGATCCGAGCCCGAAGACGCCAGGTCGAGGCCGGCCATCGAGGGGTGGGCGTTCGCCTTCTCGCGCAGCACCTCCGGGTCTCTCTCTACGGTGGAGATAAAGCCCCGCATCGCACCTCTGTCCCTTATTCGCCGGGTGAGGGCGCGGGTGTCCATGCCCTCGATGCCGAGGACGCCGGCTTCGTCCAGGGTGGCGGCGAGGGATTTCTCGCTGGCCCAGTTGCTGTGGTAGGGGGTGTACTCACGGACGAGGATGGCGGCGGCCTGGACGTTGCGGGATTCCTCGTCGCCGGGGATCATGCCGTAGTTGCCTATAAGGGGGTAGGTGAAGAGCACGATCTGACCCCGGTATGAGGGGTCGGTGATCGTCTCCTGGTAGCCGACCATGCTGGTCGTGAAGACCACCTCGCCTGCCACTTCGCCGTCCCCGGCGAAGCTCCAACCCTCGAAGACGGACCCGTCCTCGAGCACCAGCGTCGCCCTGCTGCGTCCCTGACGCCGGCTACCCGCGTGTTCCAAGTTGCGCTCCCGTTCTGTCGTAAACAACTTCTCCACCAACTATAGTACCGACCACCCGGCCCGTCAGGGTCCTCCCGAGATAAGGCGAGTTGGAAGAGCGGCTGATCATGGTCCCCGCATCGACCGTCCACCGCTCCGACAGGTCCACGAGCACGAGGTCCGCCGGCCCCCCCACCGCCAAACTCCCGCCCTCCCCGACCCACCGGCCCGGCGCGCAGCCCATCGCCTCCACCAGCCGCGCGAGCGTGAGTTTGCCCGGCAGAACGAGCTCCGTATACAGCGCTGCGAAAGCCGTCTCGTGGCCGAGAAAGCCCGGGGCCGCCTCTTCGAGCGGCAACTCCTTCTCTTCCGAGGCGTGAGGCGCGTGGTCCGTGGCCACGAAGTCCAGCACGCCGTCTCGAAGTGCCTCGCCGACGCCGCTCCTATCCGCGTCAGGGCGTAGCGGCGGGTTGACCCGGTAGAGCCCTTCGAGGGTCGAGACGAGGTCGTCAGTGAGGGTGAGGTGGTGAGGGGTGGTGTCCGCGGTGACGTCGGCCCGGTCCTTGAAGAAGGCGACGAGGGCCGCGGAGAGCGTCGTGGAGACGTGGGTGATATGGGTCGTAGCACCCGTCTCGGCGGCCAGGATCAGGGCGGTCGCGGTGGCGACGTCCTCGGCGCTCGCGGGGGAGCCGGGGATGCCGGCCAGAGACGCGGCTACGCCGTCGTGGACGACGCCGGTTGCGAGGGTGTGGTCTTCGCAGTGCAGGATCAGGGGCAGGCCAGCCGAGCGTGCGTACATCATCCCGTTGCGCAGGACGCCGGCGGAGGCGGTCCCGAGCCCGTCGTCCGAGACGCACAAGGCGCCGGCCTCTTTGAGGAGCCGCATCTCCGTGAGGCGTTCCCCCCGGAGGCCGACGTGGAGGGCAGCGGAGATCCGGGCCCGGACGCGGGACTCTCTCTCTATCCGGCGGGCGAGTCCGCTGACGATAACGGGGCTGTCCACGATGGGGTCCGTGTTGGGCATCATGACGACGCCCGTAAAACCGCCCGCGGCGGCCGAGGCGGAGCCGCTCTCAATCGTCTCCTCATCCTCGCGCCCCGGTGTGCGCCAGTGGGCGTGTACGTCCACAAAGCCGGGGAAAAGGTGCAGTCCGTCCGCTTCCAACTCTCGCCCGCCGCGCAGGTTGTCGCCGACCTCGGAGACCCTGCCGTCCGAGAGGCGGACGTCCATGACGCCGTCTAGGCCGGCGCCCGGGTCGAGCACGCGGGCGCGGCGGACGACCAGCTCGTTGGTGCCGGCGTTTTTTCGGATCAAGCCGCCACCCGGTCAGCCGCCCCAGTGGCGACGGTCAGGACAGCGGAGCGGACGGCAATCCCGGCGGCGACCTGGTTCGGGATGAGGGAGGCGGCGTCGAGCACGACGTCGCCGGAGATCTCCACCCCCCGATTCACGGGACCGGGGTGCATCACCAGCGTCCCACCCCGCAGGTGCCGGCGCGAGACGCCGTAGAAGCGGGCGTACTCCCCGACGGAGGGAACTCTCGCGCCCGTCATCCTCTCTTTCTGGAGCCTCAGCGTGTAGAGGACGTCGGCCCCCCAGTCAAGCGCGTAGTCCACGGAAGGCAGCACCGGCAGACCCCAGGCGCCGGCGTCGGATGGCAGGAGCGTGCGGGGCGCCACGAGTGAGATCTCCATCCCGGCCTTCGTAAACGCCGGGATGACGCTCCGGGCGACCCGGCTGTGCAGCACGTCCCCGATTACGGCGACCCTTCGCCCGGCAAGGCGGTCGAAGCCGCCGACGGCCTCGCTCAGGGCGTAGAGGTCCAACAAAGCCTGGGTCGGGTGTTGGCCACAGCCGTCGCCCGCGTTGATGACGGGCGCCGAGGTGTAGCGCGAGGCGAGCGCCGCGGCCCCCGCCGCCGGGTGGCGCAAGACCACCGCGTCAGCACCCAGGCAGTCGAGGGTGACGACCGTGTCCACCAGGGATTCGCCCTTGGAGATGGATGATCCCTTGTCGGAGAGCGAGATCACGTCGGCCCCGCACCTCCTGGCCGCCAGATCGAAGGAGACGGCCGTCCGCGTCGAGGCCTCGAAGAAGGCCAGGCACACGGTCTTGCCGGCCAGCGTATTCGCGACGCGGCCCTCCGCGTGCGCCCGGGCGAGGGTCAGGATCTCCCTCAATTCCTCGCGCCCCGCATCCTCCAGCGAGAGAAAGCTCTTAATCCCCAACGACGATCACCCCGTCCTCCCCGTCGGTCTCATCCAGGTTGACCAGCACCCGTTGGCCCCGCGCCGTCGGCACGTTCTTGCCGACGTAGTCAGCCCGCACCGGCAACTCCCGGTGCCCCCGGTCCACCAGCACCGCCAGCCTTATCGCCGCCGGCCTCCCGAGCTCCAGCAGGGCGTCCATCGCCGCCCGCGCCGTCCGGCCCGTATAGAGCACGTCATCAACCAGCACGACCGTCTTACCCGTGACGTCGAACGGGATGCGGCTACCCTTCACCGCCGGCTCGTCGCCTGACAAGTCGTCCCGGTGGAGCGTGATGTCCAGCGACCCGACGGGCACGTCGATGCCCTCGAAGCGATGGAGATTGTCCGAGATTCTGCGCGCCAGCGGGACGCCGCGGGTCAGCACCCCGACCAGGGCGAGGTTATCGAGCGAGGCGGCGTTTCTTTCGAGGATCTCGTGCGAGATGCGGCGGAGCGAACGGTCTATTCCGTCCGGTGTGAGCAGTTGCGAGCGCGCGTGCTCGTGTACGCTTAATCGGCCCAAGCCTGACTCCTTCGCGCCTCACGGGACGCCGTTAAAGGTCGGTCTCTCTAATCGGCCAAGCTACCAGAGCAACGAGGAAGCGTCAAGGCGCCCCGCCCCATGCTCTACAGGTGCCTGTTCAGCGATAGAGAGGCGAAGGGGATTAGCGTCGCGGGCAAGAGGAAGGAAGGGATACGGGTGCGTTGGGCGCAGGAGGGGGATGTCGACGCCCCCACGCTCCCGGCGCGCGGGTGCTCCGTTTCCGCCGAGGAGTGCCGCGAGCTCCTGCAGAGCCTGCACGTATCCACGGAGCAGAATCCGTGACGATGCGAAGGGGGTCCCTTTGGAGCGACTCTTTTCTGGCCGCATGGTAGTGATTACCTGCCGGCTCGTACACCTCGCGGAAATGAGCTAACTTATGATCGGGTGGTTTCGGACGGCAACACATTTGTGCACTCCTCCGTAAGCCGTAGGTAAGGGAGAGCCACTATACACCGAGGCAGAATGTCTCGTAACGTCCGAGATCCGGAAAGGAGTATAGGTGTAATGTTATGATTGAGTCAGGCGTAAAGAGGTAGTCGAGAGATTAGGATGTAGAGTAAGAGTTTATGGGCTTCACCTCTTCAGCGTCGCGCGGTGCGGCGCCCGGCTCTCCGTCCATTTCGTCGCCGCGTCGCAGGCTCTCCAGCTCCGGGCGGGGGTGGACCGGTATCGAGGTTGCGCGATTTATCGGCTACGACGAAGTTTCCATACCTGCCCTTCCAAAGCACCACGCGGTCATCTACCTAAATCGCCAGCCATTGGATTTGACGCAGAGGTTGGACGGCCGGCTCCTAAAGAAACGTGTCCATCACAGCGAAGTAGCCATCATTCCCGCCGGGCCGCAATGGGTATGGGGGTTCAAAGGGACGGCGGAGAGCGATCTGCTCCCCTTGTGCCTGGAGGAGGCGTTCCTGCGCGAGGTGGCGCAAAGCTTGGACGTTGATCCCGACAGCGTAGAGATCTTGCCTCTCCTCGGGGAGCGAGACCCGCAGATCGAGCGGATCGGGCTCTCGCTCGAGGCGGAGGTCGAGGCCGAGGGCCTTCTCGGCGGCAGGCTCTACGCCGAGTCGCTGGCCAACGCCCTGGCGATCACCCTCATCAGGGATCACTCCTCCCTTGGAAGGAGCGCGGCAGGAAAAGCGGCCCGCGAACATATTGGCGGCCTCTCAAAGCGCGCGCTCAAAGACGCGACCGACTACATCGGCGACAACCTCCAAAGAGACCTGAAGCTGGCCGAGATCGCGGGCGCGGCGCACATGAGCCCTTACCACTTCTCGCGTTTGTTCAAGAGATCTACTGGCCTCTCCCCGCACCGCTACGTTATCGAGCGTCGCGTCCAGCGGGCTAAAGAGCTTCTCTGTGGCAGTACCCTGCCCATAGTCGAGATCGCCCTCCTATGCGGTTTTGCGAATCAGAGCCACTTGAACAGACACTTCAAGCGCCTCCTCGGAGTCAGCCCCAAGACCCTCCGTTAGCGTCCCCCGAAATCCAAAGCAAGAACGTACAAGAAAGAGCAAGTCTGTGAAAGACCGAGGCTATCCAGCCCCCTAGACTGACGCAGCCACGTTCATGCAAAGAACAAGGAAGGAGTTGCATCAATGAAGAACGCCTCCACGGCGGGGTCTTCCTTCGTCAAGACGGCAGGTCTACTGTGCTTTGTCGGCGCCATTATGGGCGCGATCGGCGGGATCATCACCGGCTTCATCCCACCCTCCGTTTCGTCCAACTGGTACAGCTACCCGTACACACCGGCGGGTTTTCTAGTAGCCCAGTTCGTCTTCATACTTAACCACTTGCTTCTGCTCGTCGGAATGCTCGGCCTCGTCCGATCGGGCGCCGCCGGTAGGGGCCTTCTCGGGCACGTTGGCCTTTGGATCTCGGCTGTCGGTTGGGCTACTCTCACATTGTGCGAGGTACGAGCGATGACCCTGGCCACATCGCCGTACCCCTCACCGGAGACCGACTTTCTTGACATATGGTTCGGCGTCGCCTCGATC
Organism: Rubrobacter sp.; assembly: GCA_013815575.1. Classification (GTDB taxonomy): domain Bacteria; phylum Actinomycetota; class Rubrobacteria; order Rubrobacterales; family Rubrobacteraceae; genus Rubrobacter_D. Next base: position 6,204 of record JACDFX010000004.1, on the reverse strand, counting down.
CTCATTGGCATTGGCTTGACGCTGGCGGGTGTGGCCGTGGCGCGTGCGGGCGAGTGGGCCGGTTGGCGTCGGTTTGTAGTATTGATCTGCGGCGTCGCCGTCTTCATCATCGTGATTCCGGGAGTTTTCGGCCCCTTCCTCGCTGGCCGCCTGGTTCTAACGGTCTGGATGCTGATGTTGGCGGCTCTCGGATGGGCGCTCTACGCCGATGCGCGGGCGCCCGAAGTCGGGCCTGACCCAGCCATTGCGGGACTGCGGTGACGGCGCCGCGCGGACGTGAACACGCCGGAGCGTAGGAGTAGTGCAAGGAAGCACAAGGAGGTAAGAGCATGTATGCGGTAGTGGCGATCTTCAACCTGGAGCGAGCGTGGGACGAGGAGCAGCAGCGCACTGTGGAGGAGCAACTCATTCCCACCACGCGCCAGGTTCCCGGCTTTGTCTCGGGCTACTGGATGAGCGATCCAGCGGAGCCAAGGACCCACGTCCTGACAATCTGGGACACCGAGGAGCAGGCCCGCACCTTCATCGGATTCGTCCAAGGACGCCGCCCCGACGCGGAGAAAGCAGGCGTAAGTTACGAGTCGATGACAGCCGTCGAGGTTATCGGCGAGGCGCATCGCTGACCCTGTGATACGACGAGACCTTTTAGGACTTGTCTTGCTCACCGACGCGGGTTGAAGCACCGGATGGTGTCTCAGGATAGTTTGAGGAAGCTCGCGGCCTGATCCAGATCTTCCGGTATCGGGGCCTCGAACTCGTGCTCCTCGCCGGTGGTCGGATGCCGGAAGGAGAGTTTCTCGGCGTGGAGCCAGAGCCGGCGTCCGGGCACGGGCGTCCCGTAGAGGGGGTCGGCGTAGACAGGGTGGCCTATGGCTGAGAGGTGGACCCGGATCTGGTGCGTCCTCCCCGTCTCAAGCCGAACCCGCAGCATCGCGTAACCGTCCGCCTCCCCGATCCTCTCGAAGTGCGTAACCGCGTGCTTGCCGAGGCCGGCGGTCATGAACGTCGGGTTGTCCGGGTCGCGCCCGACGGGCGAGTCTACGGTCCCCGTCTCCGGCAACCCGGCTCCCAAGACGACGGCGCGGTAGACCCGCTCCACCTCCCGGCGGGACATCATGCCAACGAGACCGCTGTAGGCCGGCTCCCCCTTCGCGACCACCATCAGCCCAGAGGTGTCCCTGTCGAGCCGATGAACCACGCCGGGCCTATCGGCATCGTCTCCCCCCGATACGCCCCTGCTCAAGAGCGCGTTCACCAGGGTGCCAGACGGGTTACCAGCGCCCGGATGCACGACGAGCCCGGCGGGCTTGTCCACGACGATGAGGTGCTCGTCCTCGAAGACCACGGGCACGGGTATGTCCTCGGGAGACACCCCCGGCTCCGGCACCTCGGCAGAGATGGCGTCCCCCTCCCGCACCTTGTAGGAGGGGCTCTCTTGCTTACCCGTAACGAGAACGAGGCCATCCTCGATCAGGCGCCTGGCGGAGCTCCGGCTTATCTCTAGGCGTCGCCCCGCCAGGCGGTCCAGCCGTTCTCCCGTCTCCCCGGGCTCGACCCGGAAGCTCTCCGAAGACACCGGGCTAGGGCAGGTGCGAGGAGATCGCCCCCCGCGCCCTCGCCACGTCCACGCCGCCCACGAAAACGGTCTTATCCCTCGCCGTCAGTCCCTTGACCACCCGCGCCTCCGCGGGCGCGGCGCCCACGAGACCCGCCAGAAAGCGCTCGGCCTCGGCGTTTGCCTTTCCGCCCACGGGCGGGGCGGCGACCCTCAGCTTCAGTGCCTCCTCGCCGTATGTGCCCTGAAGCCCCGTGCTCCTCGCCCCGGGCGAAACCCTGAGGCGGACGAGCACGCCGTCGTCCTTGGGGACGACAAAGTCGCTACTCACGCCGGCGGAGGAACCGGCTCGCCCGCGAGATGCGGCTGTCCCCGCGCTCTTGGCGCGTGGAGTCTTTATCGAAGAACTCGTGGGACTGGCTCTCTTCGGCAAGCGACGTCTCTTCCCGATCAACCCCCACCTCTTCCTCCGCACCCGGTTCGGCCGCCGCGTCTGACGGGGCCTCTGCCCGGGTCGTAGAGGGATCCATCTCCTCCGCGACGGGCCCTTCGGCCACAGGCTCGTCGGTCGCAGGTTCTTCGGTCGCCGCGGGCTCTTGTGCCACGGGCTCGTCGGCGGCTGAGGTTTCCGTGGACCAGACGACCGGCTCAGACTCGTCGGCGTCCTGGCTTTCGGGCCGCAGCACCTGCGTCTCCTGCTCGCCCACCGGGGCTTCTTGCGGGGACGGCTCGTGCGTAGACGGCCCCTCCGCCAGGGGCCCCGTTCCCCCACCCTCTTCGGGCCCGACCGCGGCGGCCGTCGCGGGTTCGATGCGCTGGGTCGCGCCCGGGTCTTCCGCGTCCTGCCCGCCGAAGGCCGGCTCCTCGTCAGCGGGTTCCTGCTGGGTGGCGGCCTCACGGACCACTGCTATGGACTCGGTGTCAAGCCGCTCGCGCAGTGAGGCCTCGATCTCCCTCGCGGAGCTGACCTCCATGTTTTCCATCATATCCATGTAGGTTTTCAGGAGGTGGCGGAAGTCGTTGGCGAAGCTCTTCTTCGCGTCCTGCAAAGCCTCGTATGAATCCTGGACCCGTTCTATCCGCGAGGAAGAGTCGGCCAACATCTGGTGGGAGCGGGCCTGGGCGTCCCGGACCGTGAACTCCGCGTCCCGCCTGGCACCCTGCCGGACGTCCTCGGCCTCCCGGTTCGCGCTGCGGCGTAAGTCGTTCGCCGCCTGCTCCGCGTGGACCAGCGCCGCCCGAATCGAACCCTCCAGGTCCTCGAACTGCTGCAAACGCTCGCGAAGGCTGTTCGTCTCCTCGCGCATCCGCTGGTTCTCGTTGTAGTTGCGCTCGAACTCGTCGGCCACCGTGTCCAGGAAGTCGTCTACCTGGTTCGCGTCGTAGCCGCGGAACCCGTTCCTGAACTCCTTGCGCCTGATGTCTATCGGTCGAATCGGCATCTCATATCACCCCGTGATCGGTCCTATGAACTGTTCAATAATTATCTTGAGCAACTGGCGGGCTATCGAGAGCCCGAAGATCGCGATGATCGGTGAGAGGTCTATCCCGAACCCGCCGAGTTGGAGCATCGGCACCCGGCTTCTTATGGGCATCAGTATCGGGTTCGCCACCGCCCTCACGGCGTCGTAGACCCCCTGCATGATAGTGCTCGAAGGGTAGCCCGGAAACCAGGAGAACAGGATCGACGCGATAATGGCGCCGAAGAGGATATAGTAAGCGTAGTCCACGACGGTGACGAGCAGGCGCACGATGTCGTAGCCGAACTGTTGGAGTAGGGCGACCATCTAGCCCCCGAGCCCCCGCGCCTGCTCCGTTGCGGCCTCGATGCCGTCGTGGACGGCCCCTACGAAGCCCGCCTTCTCCATCGCGACGAACGCCGCCGCGGTAGTCCCGCCTGGCGTCATCACCTCGTCGCGCACCTGGTGCGCACTCCTATCCTTGAGCAGAACAGCCGTCCCCGCGATGGTCTCAACGACTAGCCTGCGGGCCACGTCGCGCGGGATACCCTGACGGACGCCCGCCTGTATCAGGGCGTCGGCGAAGAGGGCGACGTAGGCCGGTCCCGACCCGTGCAGGGCGGTGGCCGCGTCGAAGAGGCGCTCGGGAAGCTCCATCACGTCGCCGACGTGGCGGAAGATGTCCATGACCTCCCCCAGCCTCTCCCCGCCGGCCTCGTTTGCCGTCACGACGGCCGACCCGAGCCCGACCGAGGCGCACACGTTCGGCATCACGCGCAACACGGCCGCGCCCGCCGGAAGCCTCTCGGAGATATTCGCGATGGTAACGCCGGCGGCCACGCTTGCGACCGCCCTACCTTCGTGGGGGCCCATTACCGGTGAGATCTCTTCCATCACCTGCCCAACGTCCCAGGGTTTTACGGCGACGAAGACCAGGTCGCTCTTCTCGGCGACCTCCAGGTTGGAAGAAACGGTGTTGACGCCGGCCTTCTCGAAGATTCCGAGTTGTTCTTTATGGATGTCGCTCGCGAAGAGCTCGAACTCGCCGGAATCGGCCAGCCTGAGGAGGAGTGAGCCCCCGATCTTGCCCACCCCGATAATGCCGACCTTCTGCAAGTCCCCCCGGATCTCCTAGAGCTGGTTGAAGAACGCCCGCTCGGCGATGCGCTTACGCTCCTCGGCGCTCACCTCCACGTCGCGCGGCGTGAGCAAAAAGACCCTGTTGGCGACGGACTGGATATTGCCGTCCATCGCGTACGTTAGCCCGGAGCAGAAGTCCACCATCCGCCGCGAGAGGTCACCGTCCACGTTTTGAAGGTTCAGGATGACGGGCTGCTGGCGCTTGTAGCGGTCCGCCAGGTTCTGCGCGTCGTTGAAGCTGGCGGGCTCCACCACGCTCACCCGGGTCGGGCGTTGGTCCGGGACGGGACGCAGGTGCGACGGCTGGCTCTGGCCGGCGTAGCGGTCGCCGCCGCGGCCAGGACCCTCGCTGCCGAAGAGGTCGCCGAGGGAGGTACCGAAGGCCGAGGAGCGCTCCGTGCGTCCGAGCCGCCGAACCGTCGGGCCCGGCTCGCCGCCGCGCCCGCCGTTCGCGTGCGCGTCGTTCGCGTAGCGGCGGTCCTCTTCCTCTTCTTCCTCGTAGTAGTCGTCCTCGCCGACACCGAACCCAAACCAGGCTGCGATCCGATCCAGACGCTCCCTAACTGCCATCGTGCCTCCTAACGGGCCCATCCTCCTCTATTAGCATCCGCCCGATCCTTACGACGGTAGCCCCCTCTTCAACGGCCACCTCGTAGTCGCTGCTCATTCCCATGGAGAGCTCGGAGAGATCGAAGTGCGGGCTCCAACTTCCGCGTAGCCTATCACGGATGGACCTCAATTTCGCGAAAACGTAACGCACCCTCTCGGCCTCCTCGACCAGCGGAGCGATGGTCATAAACCCCCTCGCCCGAACCCTCCCCTCCGTAGCCGCCGCGGCCTCCAGCAACCCCTCTATCTCATCCTCCGCGACACCGTACTTGGACTCCTCACCGGAGACGTTTACCTGAAAAAGCACCTCTATTCCACCTTCGGCCGCCCGCCCGGCGAGCTCCTCGACGAGCCGCACCGAGTCGACCGAATGCACGAGGCTCACCCGCGGCGCCACGATCTTCGCCTTCCGCCGCTGCAAATGCCCGATAAAGTGCCACTCGAACGCGTCCCCAAACAGTTCTTGCTTCTCGACGAGCTCTTCGGCCCGGTTCTCGCCGACGAGGTCCACGCCCACGGCCGAGAGCGCGCCTATCTGCTCGGGCGCGTAGTACTTGCTCGCCACGAGAACCCGCACCCCGTCGGGCCCGCGCCCGGACCTCTCCAGCGCCCCGGCCACGTTCTCCCGCACCCGCGCGAGCTTCTCCCGGATGCCGGCCTCCGTCACCGGCAGCGTCAACGCGCCACCTTCACGACCGCGGCCAAACTCCGCCCTGTCACCGGCTTCTGCTTGCGGTGGGAGAAGAAGAGGTCGGGCCGGCAGCCCGTGCAGAGCCCGAGGTCGATTACCTCCACCCCGGCCTGGCCAAGATCCGCCCTGATCGCCCCCGGCAACGAGAGATACCGCCCCGAGACGACGCTCTCCCCGAACTCCGCCCCAAAGGCCTCGGCCAACTCTTCCGACACCTCGTAGCAGCAGCCGCGGATACTCGGCCCTATATAGGCGCGTATCCCCCCACCGGACATCCGGCCAGCGGCCTTGCCGGAGATACCGGCCAGCGTCCCCCGCCAGCCGGAGTGGACCATCGCGACCTCGTCCTCCCCAACTAGCGCCACCGGCACGCAATCAGCGACGGCCACGTTGAGGCATAGCCCCTCCTCCGAGGTAACGAGCGCGTCCGCCTCTCCGGCGAAGCCGCCCTCGGAGACGCGGGCCACGCCGTCCCCGGCGACCTGCTTGACCCAGGCGGAGGGCACCCCGCCCACGGCCTCGTGGATCATCGAGATATTCTCCGCGACCGCGTCCGGATCGTCGCCGACCTTTACGGAGACGTTGAGCGCGTCGAAGGGTGGCTGGGAGACGCCGCCGAGGCGGGTAAAGAACATTACTCTCGCCCCCTCGGGTTCCGGGTGCGGGGAGACGTAGACGGCGCCCCCGGCCGCCGTGTGGTGGGCGGCGGGGGCGCCGTCGTGGGGCTGAGTTAGGTGCGCGCGCACGCC
>JACDFX010000419.1 GCA_013815575.1 Rubrobacter sp. | reverse complement strand
GGTCCACCTCTCGGGCGCCATGGCCGCGCTCGCCGGGACGCTGATCCTTGGTCCCAGGCTCGGCAAGTACGACGACGAGGGCCGTCCGGTCAACATACCCGGTCACAACATGCCGCTCGCGGTTCTCGGCGTGCTGATCCTGTGGGTCGGCTGGTACGGCTTCAACCCCGGTTCCACGATGGCGGCAAGCACCCAGGTCGCCGACATCGCCCTGACTACGACGCTCGCGGCCGCGGCCGGCGTGCTCGGCGCCATGGGCATGAGCTACGTTTACCGCAAGAACATCGACGTGGGCATGGGCGGCAACGGCGCGATCGCGGCGCTAGTCGCCATCACGGCCCCGTGCGCCTTCGTGGCGCCGTGGGCCTCTATCATCATCGGCTTTATAGCCGGCGTTATCATGTACGCGACGCTCGTGTTCGTCGACAAGATCGGGGTCGACGACCCGCTCGGCGCCATTGCGGCCCACGGCATGGGCGGTATCTGGGGCACGCTTTCTGCCGGCCTCTTCACTACCCCGGCGCTGGCCGCGGTGGGCGAGCCCGGCCTCTTCTACGGCGGCGGCTTCTACCAGCTCGGCATCCAGGCCCTGGGCATCGTGGCCTGCGGCGGCTTCGTCTTCATCGCCTCGCTCGCTGTCTTCGCCACCCTCAAGGCCACCATCGGCATCAGGGTCAAGCCCGACCAGGAGCTTGACGGCCTGGACATCCACGAGCACGGGGTTTTCGGCTACCCCGACCTCGTCGCCACGGACTACCAGAACGGCAACGGCAACGGTCACGGCAGGTCCCCCGAGCCGGTGAAGGGCACTACCGCGGAGGGCACCGCGTAGTACACGAGGTTTCGGCCCCGGTCGGGGGGTACCCGGCCGGGGCTTTTTCGCGCCCGCTCCCGGGGGCGGAAGTTCTGTATGCTGAGAGCGGAGACTAACCCTAGAAGGCATGGAGGGCAGTTTGGAGGCACCCATAACCCAGGCAACGGCGCACAACAACACCATCGTCGCGGTCTTCGCCGACCACGTCGAGATCAAGAGCGGCTGGCAGTCCCAGAACGTCGAGGCTTTCAACCTCAGGGAAGTCGCCGTCGTCGCGACGAGGGGCATAGTGAACGCGACGCTGAAGCTTGAGACCAACAAGGGACGCGTGCTGGAACTGACCAGGATGGCCCTCCCTGACGCCCGCAGGGTCAAGAACACCATCGAGTCCCAGAAACGCCTGGCCGGCCTCTACGAGTAGCGCACCCCGTCTCACCCCCACAGTAAACTCGTAGAACGCTTCGCCGCCTTACCTCGTCGGCTTCTCTTTACCCCGAGCAGCCGACGAGGTCGGAGCAGGCGAAGGAGACCGACTCGAAGACGCCCGGCAGGACCGCGGCCACCAGCGCGAGCGTCGCGGCCCACCTCGTGCCCCGACGAAAACCTGCCGGACCGCCATCGACGCGCCAGCGGTCAGCGCCAGCGGACCAACCACGTGAGACGGCACGACGAGCTCCATTGCCAACACGGGGAGACCCGCCGCAAGACCGAGAATCGCCGCGACGACCCCAGCCCCAGAAACCGAACACCAGAGATCAGGCCCCCGCCTCCTCCTCGCCCCACCTATCAGCCCCCAACATCTCTATCGCGCCTCTTACCCCTCCCCCTGATCTATACTTACATCGTACATTTACAACGTAAATACAACGTGTATCCTGTAAGCTGTCAACAAAGGCGCGGGAGGATATCCGTTGGTGGAGGCGAAGAGGCGGCCGTTGAGCAGGCGGCGGGTGTTGGAGGCGGCGGTAAGGTTTGTAGACCGGGAGGGTCTGGAGGCGCTCAGCATGAGGAAGTTGGGGGCGGATCTGGGCGTGGAAGCGATGTCCCTCTACAACCACGTCCCGAACAAGGATGCGTTGCTCGACGGGATGGTCGAGGTGTTGCTGGGCGAGTTGGAGGTCCCTTCCGGGGGCGGGAGTTGGGAGGAAAGGGTACGGGGTGCGTACCGGGGATTTCGGCGGCTCGCGCGAGAGCATCCGAACGTGTTTCCACTGCTCGTCGTACGTCCGGCGGACACTATGGACGGGGTCTGGCTCGTGGAGGAGTTCTTGAAGACGCTGCGGGAGGCCGGCTTCGACTCGGCGACCGCACTGTACGCTTTTCGGACGTTATCGGGGTATTCGATGGGGTACGCGATGGCAGAGATCCGGGGTTTCGCCATGGAGCCCGGGGGCGACCGGGCCGGCGCCAGGGCGCTTCCCGCGGGTGAGTTTCCACACATCGCGGAGCTGGAGGGCCAGCTCGGCGAGGTGGACCGGGACGCCGAGTTCGAGTTCGGCCTCGACCTCATCCTGGGCGGCCTGCGGGAGAAACGCTGAGGACCGTGGCGTATCGGGGCCACCGTCTACTGGGGAAGGCGTAGATGGGGCGTCTGCTGTACCGGCGTCCCGTGGTCTTCTGCCTGCTCGTGACGCTGGCGCTCTTCGTGCTCACGGTCCTCAGCAGGGTCTCTTTTCCAAGGACGCAGGTAGGCAACATCAAGAGGCTGCCGCAGAAGGCCTTCGAGCCTCCCACGGGGCTCGACCGGCTCGTCTCGGACCTTAAGAGCCCGGACGTGCTGTTTTGGGGGCTCGCGATACTTCTGGCCGTCATCCTGTTGATCTGGACGGGCCTGTGGCGCGAGGCGGGCTTCAACCGGCCGATTCTAAAGAACCTGCGCCTGGTCTGGTTTCCGCTCTTCGTCGGCGCGCTCGCCCTCTCCGGGGGGGTGTTCGTGGCGGGCTTCGACGGCCTCGTCTCCACGTTTCTGGTCGTGCTCGTCGCGGTCTTCGGGGAGGAGCTTCTCTTCCGCGGCCTG
>JACDFX010000418.1 GCA_013815575.1 Rubrobacter sp. | reverse complement strand
CGTACTGCGAGGATGTGAGCGGTGGCTGCCCTCCCGACCGGCCTGACCCGAAAATCGTAGGGCCACAGTGCCTTGTTAGCGAACTGTCGGTCGTTCAGGGAGGGTCCCTGGGATCTGGCGCGGTGGCTCCGGGAGGCGGGCGTCTTGGGTCCTTTGGAGGCCGAGGAGACGGCCGAGAGGTGGGGCGAGGGGCCGGAGGGCGAGCGCGTGTTCCGGCGGTCGATCGGGTTTCGGGATTGCTTGAGGGACATGGTGGAGGGTGTCGCCGAGGGGAGGACGGTACGCCAGGAGGCGATCGAGGAGATCAACGGCATGCTCCGCGAGCGCCCCGGGTACACCCAGGTGGTCCAGACGGGGGACGGGTTCGAGGGACGTTTCGTGGCGGAGCACGACGGGGCGATGGACGAGATCTCGCCCGTGGCGGAGTCTGCGGCCGAGCTCCTCGCGGGCGGCGACCTCTCGCGGCTCAAAAAGTGCGAGAACCCCGAATGTACGCTCCACTTCTACGACACGAGCAAGAACCGCTCCCGCCGCTGGTGCTCGATGACCTCCTGCGGGAACGTGATGAAGGCCAGGGCGCACTACCGACGGCACCGCCGTCAAAGAATCTGATCGTGACAAACCTGCTCGCGATTTGCGCGACGCCTCCGTGGATGGACGATGGCAGGAAGAACCCGTCGAATCGGCCTCGACGCCCGGAGGACGCGTAGGGAAGGGAGCGAGGGAACCAATCGGCCCCCTTGCCCGCAGCTAGTTTTCGGCTTAACGTAGGTTTCCGCTCCGATGCTACCCACGGTCTGACGTGCCCCCGCCGAATCCCATCGTCCACCGGAAGACACGCCGGATGGTCCGTCTTTGGAGATCGCCGAAAAAATCTTCCCCGGACCCTTGACACCCCTTTTCTCTTCGCTTACAGTACTGCCCGGTTTATACACCAAGCTAGTAGACAAAGTAATAAAGATACGCAAAGTAGAGAAGCGGAGGGTGGAGAGTTGAGGACGTTCATATTGCTGGCGCTTGCGGGGCTTGGGGCGCAGTTGGTTGATGGATCGCTAGGGATGGCCTACGGGGTCTCTTCGACGACGCTGTTGTTATTCGTGGGTATTGCGCCGGCGTTGGCGTCGGCGGCGGTGCACATCGCGGAGGTTGGGACGACGGCTGTGTCCGGAATCTCGCACGCCTCTTTCGGCAACGTGGACTGGTCCAAGATCGTCTGGATGGCGATCCCCGGCGGTATTGGGGGGTTCCTCGGGGCTTCCGCGCTGGTGTGGGCCTCCACCATGGAGACGACCGCCGGTTACGTCGAGCCGGTGGTGGCGATCTTCCTGTTCTTACTCGGCGCGTACGTTTTGGCCCGTTTCGCCTTCAGGCGTCACGAGCGTCCCGTCAACGTCAGGCCCATCAGCCGCCGGTTCCTCGCGCCGCTTGGTCTCTTTGCCGGTTTCCTGGACGCTATGGGGGGCGGCGGGTGGGGGCCGATCTCCACGCCTACGCTTCTCTCCAGCGGACGGATGGAGCCGCGCAAGATCATCGGCACCGTGGACACCAGCGAGTTCGTGGTGGCCCTGTGCGCCAGCCTCGGTTTCCTCTTCAGCCTAAGCTTCGCCGAGATCCCGTGGCAGGTCGTCGGCGCGCTGCTGGCCGGCGGGGTGGTCGCGGCCCCGGTGGCGGCCTTTATCGTGAAGATGCTACCCACGCGCATCCTCGGGACTGCCGTCGGCGGCGTCATCCTGCTGGTCAACATGCAGACGTTCTTCGAGGCCGTCGGCCTCTCCGGCGTCCTGGCGACCATCGGGTACTTCCTGATCGTGGGCATCTGGGCGGCGGCCATCGTCTTCGCCATCGCCGCCATCCGCCGCGACCGGGCCATCAGCGCGGAAGGTCAGCCGGCGTAGTAGATTTCAGCCCGGGCTGAGTAATAGACGAATACGCGGCGGGGTCGGGCTCTGGTCCGGCCCCGCCGTCTTTCGTTGTCCGGGCATGGGGGCGGGCCGTGTTGTACCTTTCCCGTAAAGGGAGAGGAGGCCGGATGAAGACAGTCGAGTTCTACTACGATCTCGTCAGCCCCTATTCGTACCTGGCACACCGCGAGGTCTCGCGTATCTGCCGGGAGCACGGCGCGGAGCTAGCGCTGAGGCCGATGCTGCTTGGCGCGGTCCACAACGCCGTTGGCCTTCAGGCCCCGATAGAGACGAAACCCAAGGCCCGTTACCAGGCGAGGGACATCCAACGCTGGGCGGAGCGCTACGGCCTGCCGATTGACTTCCCGAACCCCTTCCCTTTCCGTACCCTCAAGACCATGCGCGCCGCGATGTTCCTCAAAGACAGGGGAGAGCTGGAGGCGTTTACCCGCGAGGCGTTCGCCCTGTACTGGGAAGAGGGCGGCGCCCCGAAGGGCCTGGAGGAAGCGGACGAGGACGGGCCCGTCTCCGAGGCCGCCCGCCGCATCGGCGCCGACCCCGACGAGGTACTTGCGGGAGCCTCCGCCCCTGAAGCGAAGGAGGCGCTCAAGGCCGCCACAGGCGGGGCGGTGGAGCGGGGCGTCTTTGCTGCGCCGACGTTCTTCGTGGGGGAGGAGATGTTCTGGGGCAACGACAGGCTGGACTTCGTCGAGGTGGCGCTCGGGAGAGGTTGAGCGGCGACCGTTATACTGGTCCCATAGGGGCCTGGAACAGGAACCTTCTCGGGGAGAGACGTGGACGGACATTCGACCGTGCCGGGACACCCGGCCGTTAACCTGGACCTGACAGGACGCAGCGCGCTGGTGACCGGGGCTGCCAGCGGTATCGGCCGGACCGTGGCCGAACGGCTGGCCCGGGCGGGCGCGGCGGTGAC
>JACDFX010000417.1 GCA_013815575.1 Rubrobacter sp. | reverse complement strand
CACCTCGAGCAGTTGGGGGCGGCGTCGGGAGATAAAGAACAGGAAGCCGAGCCCGATCAGGGCCCACAGCGCGATCAGGTACGGCCACAGGTTGAATGGCGGGTCGGGCACGGGGTAGATGAGGCCGTAGATCGGCAAACACACCGCCCCCGTCGCGACGAGCGGGACGACCGCGTGCCGCAACACCGAGAAGCTCCCACGCTCCTTCCTGAAGAAGTAAAGGAAGACGGAGGCGTTTATGAAGATGTAGACAAAGAGCACCGCCAGCGTCCCGAGGCCCCCGAAGTACCCGTAGGTCGTCGCCGGGTCAGGGAAGACGAAGGCGCTGAAGACTATGCCGAGCACCACGGAGAAGCCCGCCTGGAACGACGCGGCGACGTAGGGCGATTTGCGGGTCGGGTGCACCTTCGCGAGCGCCCTCGGCAGCACCCCGTCGCGCCCGAGGGCGTAGAGGAGCCTTACGGTTGCATTGTGGATACCTATGGCCGAAGCTATGGCCCCGGTGAGGGCGGCGATGCCGACGAACGGTGCCCAACCGGCCCCGAGGTACTCGCGGGTCAGGGTGTCGAACCAGGCCGCGTCCCCGGCGAAGCGGTCCATGTTGGTGGGGCCGAAGCCGATGGTCGCCGCGTAGGTCACGAAGACGTAATAGCAACCGATAAGTGCCACCGCCCCGAGAAGGGCCCGCGGGATGCTCGTGTGCGGGTCGCGCGTCTCCTCGCCCAGAGAGGCCGCCGCCTTCCACCCGACAAAAGACATTATCCCGAAGATCATGCCGAGGAACACCCCGCCGATCCCGCTGCCGGTCGCCGGGCTGAAGACCGCGAGCGTGTTCCCCTCGGCCCCGCCCTGGAAGACCACGGCGAGCAGAAGTATGGTGACGATGACGATCTCGTAGACGAGAAAGACGAGCCCACCCCGCACGGACTGCGTCACCCCGAGCACCGAGAGCGTGTAGACCAGCCCCGCGATGACGAGGAAGGGGATGGTCCAGGGCACCGCGATGCCGAAGGTGCGCTCCATGAGCTCGCTTGAGAAGGAGGCGAAGATGGAGTACGTCGCCGCCTCGAAGATACCGTACCCGATGATGAAGAACCACATCCCCATAAAGCCCGTCTTGGGGTTTATGGCGTTCGAGACGAACGCGTAGACGCTCCCAGCGGACGCTGTCCTGCTGGCGAGCTGCGAGAAGCCTAAAGCCACGAGAAAGACCGCCGCGAACGACAACAGCATGGCCAGCGGCATCGCAGCGCCCGCGAACCCGGCTATGAACGGCGTGTTGAAAAACATCGCCACCGACGGCGCCATGAAACCCATGGAGACGACCATCGCTTCCAGCGTGGAGAGGGCCCCGCCCCTCAACCCTCCTTCGGTGCTACCTTCCAAGCGCTTCCCCCTCCATCGAACTGATCACGAAACGTTTCACATTAATGACAGACGGGAGCGCGTAAAGCCATAGGACAAACGCACAATTTCTCGATGCCCCCACTTTGCCCCTCGGTGGGCCCGGCCCCGCCGTTGAGTGGGGGGCGCCGTCTTGCTAGAGTCCCGGGATTGGCCTGCGAGAGGGGAGATTTTGTGGCGGAGAACCGGGAGATAATTCAGGAGGGCGCCCACCTGTTCACGATGGGCCCGTACGCCGAGCCCGTGGCGAGGGTGGGCGACGGGGAGACGGTGACCATACACACCGAGGACGCCTTCGGGGGCTCCATCACCTCCGAGAACGACGTTCCAAGCCAATCGCTCGGGCCTTACCTGAACCCGCAGACCGGCCCGATCTTCGTCGAGGGCGCCGAGCCCGGCGACACTTTAGCCGTCAAGATAGAGGACATAGAGTTCACCCGCGACTGGGCGGCGAGCTGCCTCGTGCCTTTCTTCGGCGGCCTCACCTCCACGAACCTCACCGCCACCCTGCAACAGCCGCTGCCCGAGAGGGTCTGGAAATATCAAATAGTCGGCGACGTGGCCCGCAGGGGCGATTGGGAGATCCCGGTCCGGCCCTTTGTCGGGACCATCGGCACAGCGCCAGCCATAGAGGCGCGCTCCGCCCTCTCCCCCGGCGACCACGGCGGCAACATGGACGTGCCAGACACCCGACCCGGCAACACGGTCTACCTGCCGGTCCGGGCCGACGGCGCCCTGTTCTACACCGGCGACTGCCACGTAGCCCAGGGCCAGGGCGAGCTCTGCGGCGTCGCCCTCGAGGTCTCCGCCAAGGTCACCGTCACCTTCCGGGTCATAAAAGGCAAGGACATACTCTGGCCGCGCATCGAGTCAGACGAGCACATCATGACCGTGGGCAGCGCGCGCCCCATGGAGGACGCAGCCCGAATAGCCTACGCGGAGCTAGTCGGATGGCTCGCCGAAGACCACGGGTTCGAGAAGTTCGACGCCTACCAGCTACTCACCCAGGTCGGCGAGCTCTACGTCGGCAACATGGTGGATACCGTCTACTCGCTCGTCGCCCGCTGCCCCAAACGCCACCTGCCAGACTAGCGCTACTCACCCGCCCGGCGGAGTTGAGTACGACGCGCTCCTCTTGAGCCTTTATGAGATCCTCCAGCTCCGCTGATAGCGAAGGCCGGAGCGGGCTTATGTCTGAAAACCGCTTCAGGCGCGGAATCCGAGGCAGCGCGAGATCTCCGCCGCGGCCTCGACGGTGAGCCCGCCGACCTCCTCGAACAACTCCTCCGGTAACCGGAAAGCCGGCCCCGACACGCTCACGGCGGCCACGACGGCGCCGTCCGCGCAACGGATCGGCGCGGCGACCGCGCTGAGCCCGCCCTCCAGCTCTTCGACGGTGTGCCAGTAGCCCCTGTCCCTGCTGGCGCGTAAC
>JACDFX010000416.1 GCA_013815575.1 Rubrobacter sp. | reverse complement strand
CGTCCGCTCCAGGGACTGCGCGGTCGAGTCGACCCGTTCGAGCGCCCTCTCCCCCGCCGCATCCGGGTCGAATAGCAGATAAATCCTGTCCACGTAGCTGCTGAGGGCCTTGAGGTGGCCCGGCGTGGTGGCGGTCCCGAGGGTCGCCACGGCGTTCTTTATCCCCGACTGGTAGAGCATCAAGACGTCCGTGTAACCCTCGACGATCAGGGCCGCGCGCTCCCTGTTCACCGCCTGGGCGACCTGCGGGAAGCCGTAGAGCAGGTCCCGCTTGTTGAAGATCTCCGTCTCGGGAGAGTTGAGGTACTTCGGCTGGGCGTCGCCCATGGCCCGGGCCCCGAAGCCCACTATCCGGCCGCGCCGGTCGGAGATGGGGAAGGTGATCCTACCCCCGAACCGCTCCCCACCCCGTGACGATAATAACCCCGCAGCCTCCAGGCTCGACCGCTCGATGCCGAGCTTCTTCACGGCCTGAAAGAAGCCAGAACCCCCACGCGGGGCGTACCCCAAACGAAATTCTTCTATAGTAGAAAGCTCCAGCCTGCGGCCTTCGAGGTACTCGCGGGCTTGCTGCGCCTCCGGGCTCGCGGACTTGAGGAGGTACTTGTGGTAGTAGATGGCGGCGGCGGCGAGGGCCCTGTACGTCGCGCGCCGGCGGCCGGCGCGTTTCTTGGCGGCATCCGCGTCTCCCCCACCCTCGAACTCGAGTTCGACGCCGGAACGTTCGGCGAGGTAAGTGACGGCTTCGGCAAAGTCCAGGGATTTGAGATCCATCAGGAGTTTGATGGCGTCCCCGCCACGCTGGCAGTTGTGGGTGACGCCCATCTTTGTCGTGAAGGTATGCGAACCCGTGGTGGTTATGTCGACGACCGTCGTAGACTCGTCGCGGGCCTCTCCCGCCCGTTGGACAATCGAGTGAAAGTAGTCCACGCCGTCTATATTGGCGAAGAAACCTTTCAACGACTCCTTGCTCAAGATGTGAACGTAGTAGCATTTTCTGCGATACACACCGTCGTTGCCCATTCGGGCGGCCAGGCTCGTGGAGGAGCACACCTGCCTCGCCTGAATGCAAAGCGCGAAGATACCGTACGTCAACTCCTCCGATACTGACGCGGCCGATGTGATCCCGTTAGAGAAATATCCGTCGCCGTCAATGTACCCGTCTATCAGGGCGTCCTGGCACTCGCGGGGCCAGTTGAGCGCTTCGAAGGGTATCCGCTTGTACTCGCAGCCGCTGCCAAACCAGTGACCGAAGAGCGCGGACAGGTCCGTGCTGGAGCACGCCACCTCGCACAAATTTCTCTCCCGACGGGAGAATTTGGTGGCCACTCTGCCAAACTCTTCGTCGAGCACTTGAATCACCCTCTCGACCAGGGTGTCTTCTTCGTGCGCGCCGAAGCTCCACTTCACGCCGCCCCTGTAGAGAGAACCCTCGGCCAACCAGACGCCATACAGCCAAGCCGTCCTTGGATTGACGGGCAGGTCCGTGATCCTGGCGGTACGGGGCCCCTTTGTGTAAGGCTTTATTAAGCGCTCCCCAGGCAAAGGCGAATCGCTGCGCTCTTCGTCCGGGATCACAGGGTACAACCAGAAATCGCCCTCCCGGACATCCGATGCGGGGCCGACCGTGATATGGACGCTAGGGTTCTCTCGTCGAAGTTTTCGGGAGAACCGCATTGCCTTTTCACCAGCGCTTCGGAGATGGACTCCGGGGATAGAGCGCAGCGCCTCCTCCTGCGAAACGTAGAGACAAGTATGGTCCGGCGTGAGCTCGATACCTTCCTTTGCCGCCCCGGTTGTGATCCTCACGGTCGGACCGGACTTGAACCATTTGTCGGTGATGGTTTCGCGGCGTCCGTCGAGGCCGATGACTTCGTCACCAAGCTCGGCCGCACCTATCGGGATCAGGCCCCTCGAAGTCCAGATGCGTTCGTTTGCCTCCAGGCAGCCAAAACAGTAATAGAAGCCCCTGTCCGGTGAGACGCTGAAGGAGGGGGTTTTTTCCTGGTGGTCCGGGTAGGGGCAGAGGCCTGAGAAGCGGGCGCCCTGGCGGCGCAGGGCTGTGAACTCGGAGGTTACCTCGACTATGTTCGCCGCTTCGCGGACATCTTCGATGCTGCGCTGCGAGATCCTCAACCCTGGTCCCCCGTTATACCGATGTACAAATATGTCTGGTTCCTTGCCGCTCCCATCGGGCGTAATGTTACTCTACCGGACGTGACGATCCGGCAGACATCCTTCGAGGCGCCGAGGGCCGGGTACGCGGACCTCCCGCCCGGGGTCGGGTTCGAGACCAAAGACGAGCCGCTGAGGCGGGACATCAACCTGCTGGGTCGGGTCCTCGGGCAGGTCTTGATCGAACAGGAAGGCCGGCGGCTCTTCGAGACGGAGGAGGAGATACGGCTCCTGTGCAAGCGCCTGAGGTTCGACTACGACCCCGCGCTCGACGAGAGGCTGCGCGCCCTGATAGACGGCCTCGCCCCGGACGACGTGGAGAGGATCGTGCGGGCCTTCTCGGTGTACTTCCAACTGGTGAACATAGCGGAGCGCTACCACCGGGTGCGGCCGGCGCCGCCAGTACGAGTCGTCGCCGGAGAACCCGCCTCAGCGGGCGTCGGTGGCGAGCGCGATCTCCCGCCTGAAGGACGAGGGGATGGAGGCGGGACGCCTGCAGGAGGTGCTCGACGGCCTAAACGTCGGGCTCGTGCTCACGGCCCACCCGACGGAGGCCACGCGCAGGAGCGTCAGGCGCAAGCACGAGCGCGTCGGAGAGATGCTGGCGAGCCTTGAGTCACCGCCGCTTACGTGGCGGGAGCGTCATCGGGCGGAGGAGGAC
>JACDFX010000415.1 GCA_013815575.1 Rubrobacter sp. | reverse complement strand
TTGTTGTGGCTTTGCATCATTTATCTGCCCGGACGTACCATGGAGTACTCTGAAGCACGCCGGACGAAGGCCCACGACAGGGACGGCGGGATCCCGAGAAACTCGGACTAGGTCAGCCAGGCCCGCGTCTCGCGCGAAACGCCCGGTCCCTACGACCGTCCACCGCCTCCCGCAGCAACTCGTCTAGGGGCCTGCCGGACCCCGAGTGCTCGTCCAGCACTTCGCTGAACTCGAGCACGCGGTCTCTGGTCCCGACCTCCCCCAGAAACTCAGCGGCCTCATTCGTCTCCATGCTCTCTCGGGCTGCGAACTCGCGGACCACGCGGTTCATCAGGTCCATGAGCAGGCGCCTCGCGCCCGCTTCGTCGAAGTCCCCGGGCCGATCTTCCAGGCTCTCGTCGAACTGGCGACCGAACATGACGGCCGCCGAAACGATTCGTCGCCGGTCCTCCGCCGACGCTTCCTCGCCCCAGGCCCGGCGCATCGTATCTTCTCGTAGCTGCCCCAGGTACGCGGCGGCCGCGCCGTCCGTGTCCGCCATGGTTCCGCTCCTCTCGCCGACGGCGGGAACATGGTATCACCGGGTACTCGTGAGACCCGAAGCGGGAGGTGCTGCGTGGTGACGCGGCTGGACCACCTGGTAATTCTCGTCCGAGACCTGGAGGAGGCTGTCGAAGACTACGGAGGCCTGGGCTTCAGGGTGACGCCTGGCGGGGAGCACGCCGACGGTTTGACCCGCAACGCCCTGGTGCCTTTCCGGGACGGCGCCTACCTGGAGCTGGTGTCTTTTATCGACCCGGAAGACGGCCGGGACAACGTCTGGGGCTGGCGGGAGTTCCTGCCCCACGAGGGCCTGGTCGACTACTGCGCCGCCTCGGACGGGTTGCGGGAAGATGTCGAGAGGCTCCGGGGTCTCGGCTTCGAGGTGGACGGCCCGCACGACGGCGGCAGGAGGCTCCCCGGTGGAGAGGAGATCCGGTGGCGCAGCGCCAGCATCGGCCAGAATGGGAGGGTGCTGCCGTTCCTGATCGAAGACGTTACGCCAAGAGAGAGGCGCGTCCCCGGCGGCCGGGCGGCCGACCATCCCAACGGCGCCACCGGCATCCCGCGACTCGAAATCTCCGCGCCCGACACCCACAAAGCCTCCGCGACCCTCGCCGCCCTAACGGGAGCCCCGCCCAGCCCTCTCAAGCTCGGAACCTGCGAGCTGATTCTGACACAGCGGGGCGGAGAACCGGTGGCCGGCCCAACGACGGTAACGCTCTCGACGGACGCATCCGAAAGCGTCGGAGAGCTCAACCGGGGGTCCGCCCGCGGCGTCCGGTTCGCGCTCTCGCCGGAGGCCGAAGGCTGAAAACCTATTCTCCTGTATCATTTGGCGGGACGGAACTTGCTACCGAAAGGGGAGACCGTGAACGACTCGACGAAGCAGCGCGTGATCACCATAGCCGCCGCCGGCATCGCCTACCTCATAAGCTCGATGGTGACCAACCGCTTTATAAACATCCCCGAGCAGCGCGGCCTCAAGGACGACGCGCTGGAGGCGATCCTCAAGGGCGCCACCACCGCCACCTCGACCATCCTCGCCTCGGTCCTCGTCCGGCGGTTCTTCAAAGACTAGAGCTTCCGGCAAGATCGAAAAGCTGATAGCCGAAAACCACCGTCAGGCGGCGTGCTCAATCGCTTTCTTGTCCCGGATCTGTGGCACGTATATCATCCTCGTCTGGTAGGGAGCGGCTCGTGGGCGTGCCGGTTACCGGTGCAGCGGGTCCGGTGTGGCCGCGACGGAGGAGGTCGGTCTGGTGGCGGGTCGTCTGGAGGGTCGGGTCGCCGTCGTGACGGGCGGGGGCGGGGGCCTCGCCGAGGGCATCTGCGCGCGGCTGGTTCGGGACGGTGCTGCGGTCGTCTGCGCCGACGTCTCACTTGAGAAGGCGGAGGGTGTCGCCGGGCGGGTCGCGGGCGGTGGCGGAAAATCTCTTGCGGTCGAGGTGGACGTCTCGGATAGGGGCTCCGTGGAGGCGATGGTGGGGCGGGTGGTCGAGAGGTTCGGCGGGGTGGACGTGCTCGTGAACAACGCGGCGATCTACCCTCGCAGGGCCTGGACGGAGATCGAGGAAGAGGAGTGGGACCGGGTGATGGCCGTGAACCTCAAGGGCTACTTTCTCTGCGCCCGGGCCGTATACCCGCACATGAAGGAGCGGGGCGGCGGAAGCATCGTCAACGTCTCCTCCATCACGTTCTTTATCGGGTGGACGCTCTTGCTGGATTACGTCACTTCGAAGGGTGGGATCGTCGGTTTTACTCGCACGCTGGCGCGGGAGGTCGGGCCTGACGGCATCAACGTCAACGCCGTTGCGCCAGGCGCCTTTCCGACGGACGCCGAGAAGATCCACCCCGATCCCGAGGGCTACAGCCGCTGGGTTTTGGAGCAGCAATCCGTAAAGCGCCGGGGCACGCCGGACGACGTTGGCAACCTCGTCGCCTTCCTCGCCTCGGACGAGGCCTCCTTTATCACGGGCCAGACCGTCGGCATCGACGGCGGTTGGATGATGCACTGATGCCTTACCTCTTCGGAGAGGGCTACGGCCGTCGGGACCTGATGCGCCGCGTCGGCAAGTTGGATCAGGCCGCCGGCGTCCGGCTCGTCACCCTGGCCGACGGCCCCGAGCGCGGCGTCAGGGTCCTGGAGTTCCGAACCGGTACCGGCTTCGCCTTCGACGTGATCGTGGACCGCGCCCTGGATATCGGCCGCTGTGAGATGGGCGGGCGCTCTCTGGGCTGGCTCTCGCCGGTAGGCTTCGCGGGCCCGTGGTTCGCCGAGACTGAGGGCCTGGGA
>JACDFX010000414.1 GCA_013815575.1 Rubrobacter sp. | reverse complement strand
CCAGAGAGAACTTCGCCCCGGCCTCCCACTCGTCGAAGTCCGC
The DNA here is from genome assembly GCA_013815575.1 of Rubrobacter sp. GTDB lineage: Bacteria > Actinomycetota > Rubrobacteria > Rubrobacterales > Rubrobacteraceae > Rubrobacter_D. The sequence goes on along the minus strand of JACDFX010000414.1, from coordinate 2,804 downwards.
CGTGACGTACCCCGTGGTCGTGATAACGCTCGTCACGGTGAAAGCCGCGTCCCGCAGCGCCTGACCCGGACCTCCGTACTCGCCCTCGAACACCAGCACGCCCCACACGAAGAGGATCGAGCCTACGAGGATGCCCAGGTACGCCAGCAACTCCCGGTCCAGCAACACGTTCAGGCGCCGCTGGTTGTACAGGAGATAGTAGAGCGCGAACGACACCGCTGAGAGGGTCATGAACACGATGAGGATGATCTCTATCGCCAGGGAGTCGTAGAAGCCGACGGAAGCGTTCTTCGGGTTGAAGCCGCCGGTGGCCACGGTGGTGAAGGAGTGGTAGACGGCGTCGTAGAGGCTCATGCCGGCAAGGAGCAGCGCGATCGTCTCGGCCACGGAGAGGGCCAGGTACACGACCACCAGGGCTTTCGCGGTGTCGGCGATCCGGGGTGTCAATCGGGGCTGGCCGATGCCGGAGACCTCCGCTGAGAGAAGCCGGGCCGCGCCGAAACCGAGCACGGGGGCGACGGCGACGAAGAGGACGACGATCCCGATCCCGCCGAGCCACTGCGTGAGGCCGCGCCAGAACAGGATGGAGGGCGTCTGGGCCTCGATGTCCGGGAGCATCGTGGCCCCGGTGGTGGTGAAGCCGCTCATCGCCTCGAAGGTCGAATCTATCGGACTGCGGAAGACGCCTTCCAACAGGTACGGAATCCCGCCGAGTACGGCCGCCAGAACCCACACGAGCGTCACGGAGAGCAACACCTCCCGCGGGGCGACGTACACCAGCGCCCGGCTGGAGGCGGGCCGGGTGAGCCGCAGACCGAGCATGCCGAGCACGCTCAGCACCACCACCGGGAGCAGGAAGCTCGTCCACGAGCCGTCGCGGTAGCCCAGGGAGAGGAGGAGCGGGACCACGAGCGCCATCCCCAGGGCCAGGACCGCGCCCGAGTTGATGCGGACTATGACCCCGACGTTCACCCGGAGACCCTAGCCGCGCCAGAACGCCGGGGTCAGGATCACCAGCACCGTGAACAACTCCAGCCGTCCGAGTAGCATGAACAGCGTCAGGGCGGCCCTGGCCGTGGCTGGCAGTTCCGAGTAGAACTCCGCGCTGCCGACCGAACCGAGGAAGGTGCCCGTTATGTTCACGCACGCGAAGACCGAGCCGAAGGCGTCCGCTATCGGGACCTGATGCAGCGCGATGACGAGGGTGCCCGCAACCAGCGTCGCCACGTACACGAAGAAGAAGCCGAGAACGCCCATTCGCAGCCTCTCGGGGACGACCTGGTCTCGGAGCTTCAGCGGGGTGACGGCCTGCGGGTGGAGCATGCGGAACGTCTGCTGCCGGGCGTGGCTGGTGAGGAGGACGGCTCGGATCACCTTGATCCCGCCGCTGGTGGAGCCGGCGCAGCCTCCAATAGCCATCAACAGGAGCAATATGGTGTGGGAGAGCGGGTCCCACCCGTTCCAGTCAGCCGTGCTGAAGGCCGTGCCCGTGAGGAGGCTTACGCTCTGGAAGAGCGCCTCCCGGAAGGCCAGCAAGGGCGAGTCCTGGTAATCGAGCGCGTACAGGGAAGCGGTCATCAAGACGGCGCTCCCCGCCACTATGCCCAGGTAGGCCCGGAGCTCCGGGTTTTTCCACACGAGGTCCGTCCTCCCCCGAGCGGCCTGGAAGTACAGGGCGAAGTTCGCCCCGGAGAGCAGCATCCCCGCCGTGATGGCGAGCTCCACGCCCACGGAGTCGAAGGCGGCTATCGAGTCCGAGCGGGTCGAGTAGCCGCCGGTCGCCACGGTGGTCATGGCGTGGTTGACCGCGTCGAAGAGCCCCATCCCCGCCACCAGCAGGGCGACCACGCCTCCCAGGGTCAGGGCGAGGTAGACGTAGGCCAGCGTCTTGGCCGTGTCGCGGATGCGGGGGGTGAGCCTCTCCGGCACGGGGTTGGCGACCTCGGCGGAGAGTAGCTGGGAGGCTCCGATCCCCACCAGCGGCCCCGCTGCCACGAAGAGGACGACGATCCCGATCCCGCCGGCCCACTGGCTGAGGCTTCTCCAGAGAAGGAGCGAGGGGGCGACCTCCTCCGGCGTCTGCACCGTCGTGGCCCCGGTGGTCGTGAACCCCGCCATCGCCTCGAAGAACGCATCCACCGGGTCCATGAGCCCTGAGAAGGCGTACGGCAGGGAGCCCAGACCCGCCACCAGGATCCAACCCAGAACCACGATTAGGAACACGTCCTGGACCGAGACATAGGCGTCGGGGTCCCGGGTCAGGAGGAAGGCCGCGGCCCCCGCGACCACGGCGCAGAGCGCCGGAAGCCCGAAGGCCGCCGCCGTTCCGTCTCCCGCGAGGAGCGCGTACACGGTCGGGACCAGCATCAGGGCACCCCCGGCGGCGGCGACGAAGCCCAGGGCGCTGGCTACTACCCTAGGGTGCAAAGAGGCGTTCGACCTTCTCCACGGCGGACTCGACGGTGAAGACCACGGCGTCGTCCCCGGTGCGGAGCGTGTCCCTTCCGGTCGGGATGATGACCTCCCCGTTGCGGAGCACGGCGCCCACGATCGCGCCCTCCGGGAAGCCGACCTCCGAGAGCGGGCGCCCGGCGACGCGGCACCCGTCGGGGACGCGAAGCTCTATCATCTCGGCCCCGCTTTCGAGGACGTCAACGGCGATCACCTCCCCCCGCCGCACGAAGCGGAGGATGGCGCCGGCTGTTATGAGGCGGGGCGAGATGGAGATGTCCACCCCGAGCGCCTCCGAGAGCGGCGCGAACTCGGAGCGGCTGATGATCGAGACGGTTCGCCGCGCACCGAGT
>JACDFX010000062.1 GCA_013815575.1 Rubrobacter sp. | reverse complement strand
CGCGGGGCTCCTCGGGATGTTCGTGGGGGCGGCTGCCTCCGGGACGTTGGCCGACCGCTACGGGCGAAGGGCTGTCCTCATGGGGACGCTGCTCGTGTACGCGCTCGCGACCGGCCTTACGGCGTTTGTTTGGGGGTATGGGGCCTTGCTCGTCCTGCGGTTCGTGACGGGGCTCGGGCTCGGCGGGGAGTTACCGGTAGCGAGCACGCTCGTCTCGGAGGTGGCGCCGGCGAAGAGTCGGGGACGGATGGTGGTGTTGTTAGAGAGTTTCTGGGCTTACGGTTGGATCCTGGCGGCCCTCATAGGCTTTCTCATCATCCCCGAGTACGGCTGGAGGGTTGCGTTCCTCATCGGCGCGCTCCCCGCCCTCTACGTCCTCGTCCTGCGCCGCGGCCTGCCGGAGTCGCCCCGGTACCTGATCCAAAAAGGCCGTCACGACGAGGCCAGGGAGGCCGCCGCCCAACTCGGCATCGACCCCGGCCCCGGGCGTGGAGGTAGCGTAGAGGGCGTGGAGGCTGCCGGGGGCGGTGGGTTGCGGGCACTGTGGTCTGGGGCGTACGCCCGGCGGACGTTCATGCTCTGGGTGCTGTGGTTCGGGATGGTCTTTTCGTACTACGGCATCTTCACCTGGCTGCCACAGATACTCGCGAGCTCGGGGCGTGGGATCGCGACTTCCTTCGGTTTCGTTCTGCTCATAACCCTCTCCCAGGTGCCGGGTTACTTCTCGGCCGCCTACCTCGTGGAGAGGTGGGGCCGCAAGGGGACGCTCGTGGTCTACCTGCTCGGATGCGCCGTCGCGGCGCTGGTCTTCGGGGTGCGGGGGCTGGCCGCCGGGGTCTCCGGGACGGAGTTGGTCCTGTGGGGGTCCCTGGTCTCGTTCTTCAACCTCGGGGCGTGGGGTGTTGTCTACGGCTACACCCCGGAGCTCTACCCGACCGCGACGCGCGGCTCGGGGACCGGCTGGGCCACCGGCGTGGGGCGCATCGGGGGCATCGCGGGCCCGTACCTGGTCGGCGTAATGATCGGCGCCCCCGGCCTCGGCGTCGTGGCCGTCTTCTCCATGTTCGCCGCCGTGTTGGTGGTTATAGCCGCCGACGTGTGGCTGCTCGGGGAGGAGACCCGCGGCCGGTCGCTGGACGAGATCTCCGAGAGCCGGGCGTAGCTTTACGCCCGGTCCATCAGGGCCTTGTAGGACTGGTGGAGGTGGTCTGAGACCGTAAGCATCGCGAAGATGGCGGCGGCGAAACGGGTCGCGGCCGGGAAGAGCACCAGCCCGTAGGCAAAGAAGGCCGCCACCCACTGCCCTAGGCAGAAGTGGCAGGTGAGCAACTCCCCGATAGACCTCTGGAAACCCGTCCCGCGAGGCTTCTCCCGCACGTTCGTCGGGCTCTCGACCTCCTCTAGCTCGGTGAACGGCGCGCGCAGGGGGCTCATTGCGGCCTCCTTGGCTATAGTCCAGCTCACCTTGTGGGTCGCCACGCCGAAGAGCAGGATATCCCCCAGCTTTACCCGCCCGGGCAGGGGTCGCCCCGAGGCCCGGGACACGAGAAGGAAAAGGGCGAAGATCAGGTTGAAGACGCCCACCAGCACGCCGTAAGAGAAAAGCGGCACGTCTTCCTCGCTGTAGCCCTCGAAGACACCCTCGGACTTCTTGCCGTCGCTCATCGATTATCCCTCATATCTAGGGGTGGTGTGCGTTTGTCTGTCCGGGGTATCCCCGACGCATGGGCTGGCCTAAACATCCAACAGGGCGTCCCGGCGACGGGTAGCGATGCGCGTCTCCGGGTATAGGCGGGGGACTGTTCAAACGGGGAGGATCACGATGACCGACGATCAGCACCGCCAGCAGGACCCGACCACGAAATACCCGCAGCCCGAGTACCCGCAGCAGACCCAGATGGAGCAGCACCCCGGCCTCGACTCGGAGATGAGCCCCGAGCCCGACTACGGCTACGAGACTTACCGGGGTTCCGGCAGGCTGGAGGGCAAGAGGGCCGTCATCACCGGCGGTGACTCAGGCATAGGCAGGGCGGTGGCGCTCGCCTTCGCGCGGGAGGGGGCGGACGTCCTGATCTCCTACCTCGAAAACGAGGAGTCGGACGCCGCGGAGACCGCCCGCGTCGTCGAGGAGTCCGGCAAGAGGTGCGTAAAGGCGCCGGGAGACATAAGCGAAGAGGCCACCTGCCAGGCCGTGATCCAGAAAGCCGTGGATGAGTTCGGCGGGATAGACATACTCGTCAACAACGCCGCCCACCAGAGGACGGTAACCGGCGTAATGGACGTCTCCTCCGAGTTGCTCGACCGGACGTTCAAGACCAACATCTACGCGATGTTCTGGCTCGTGAAGGCGGCGATCCCCCACATGCCGGCGGGCGGCTGCATCATCAACGTGGGCTCCGCCCAGGCGTACAAACCCTCGCCGACCCTCCTCCCCTACTCCGCGACGAAGGGCGCCATCGTCACGTTCACCGAAGGCCTCGCCCAGGACGTCATCCAGTACGGGCTGCGGGCCAACGTTGTGGCGCCAGGCCCCGTCTGGACCCCGATCATACCCGCCTCCATGGAGGCCGAGACGGTCTCCCAGTTCGGCCTGCAGTCCCCCACCGGCCGCCCGGGCCAGCCCGTCGAGTTGGCCCCCGCCTTTGTCTTTCTCGCCTCAGACGAAGCGAGCTTCGTCAACGGCTCGTCCATAGACATAACAGGAGGCCAACCCGTAGGTTAGAGTACGCCGCCTGCGGCGGCTCGTCAGCACGCTGCGGCTTCGCCTCCGCTCTCAGCCGGGCGCTTCGCGCCGGGCTGAGATGCTATTCTGCTGGCGTAAGCGGCATCGGGGCGGTTCTTTGGGCATCGTGGTCCAGAAATATGGCGGAAGCTCGGTCGCGACGGCCGAGCACATCAGGGCCGTTGCGGAGAAGATCGGACGCTCCCGCGATTCGGGCCTCGACCTCGTCGTGGCCGTCTCGGCCATGGGGAAGACGACCGACAGGCTCCTGCGGCTCGCCGGTGAGGTGAGCCGGGACCCCTCGCCGCGCGAGATCGACCAGCTTCTCGCGACCGGCGAGGAACAGTCGGTGGCCCTGCTCGCGATGGCGCTCCACGACCGGGGCATACCGGCCGAGTCGTTGACGGGCCCGCAGGCGGGGATGACGGTGACGGGCAAGTACGGCTCAGGGGTCATCTCGGAGATCCGGCCGAAGAGGATCCACGGCCTGCTCGAAGGGGGAAGGGTAGTCATCGTCGCCGGCTTTCAGGGGATGAACGCCCTCGGCGACGTGATGACCCTCGGGCGCGGCGGCTCGGATACGACGGCCGTGGCGCTGGCAGCGGCGCTCGAAGCCGACCGATGCGAGATCTTCACGGACGTAACGGGCGTCTTTACGGCCGACCCGCGGATCGTGCCAGAGGCCCGGCGCGTACCCGTGATCTCCTTCGAGGAGATGGCCGAGATGGCCTGGCGAGGGGCGAAGGTAATGCACCCGCGCGCCGTCGAACTCGGCGCCCTCTACGGCGTCGAGGTACATGTCCGGTCCTCCTTCGAGGAGGGACCCGGCACTATCATCACGGGAGGAGAAAAGTTGGAACGCCTTGAGACCCGCGAGACCCTCGCCGGCATCGTCCACGACCTCGACGTCTCGCGCGTCACCCTGAACGGTATCCGAACCGGCCCCGGCACCATGAGCCGGGTCTTCACGCCGCTGGCCGAACGCGGCATCTCCGTGGACGTCATAGTCGAGAGCGGCGTCAAGGACGGCGCGGCGGACGTGGCGTTCACCGTGGCCCGCGGCTCCTTCGAGGAGGCCCGAAAACTCGCGGCCGGGGTCGCCGACGCCCTGGGCGGCGTGGTCGAGGGGGAGCGGGACCTCGGCAAGGTCTCCGTCGTGGGAACCGGGATGCTCAACCGTCCGGGTTACGCGGCCAGGATGTTCCGCTCGCTCGGTGAGGCGGGTATTCCGATCCGGATGGTCTCGACCTCGGAGATACAGGTCACGTGCGTGTTGCCCGCCGAGCGGGTGGAAGAGGCAGTGAGGGTCTTGCACAGGGATTTCGAGTTGGAGGAGAGAGATGTTTAGCGGAGCGTTTACAGCACTCGTCACGCCGTTTCGAAACGGCGAGGTGGACGTCGAGGCGCTGGAGGGGCTGGTCGAGTTCCAGATAGGGCAGGGCATCCACGGCCTCGTTCCCTGCGGCACCACCGGCGAGACGCCGTCCATGAGCGAGGCGGAGGACAGGCTCGTCATAGGGACCGTGGTGAGGGTCGCGAACGGGAGGGTCCCGGTCATCGCCGGGACCGGCTCCAACAGCACGCACATGGCGATCAAGTACACCAGGATGGCCGAGGAGGAGGGCGCGGACGGCTCCTTGCAGGTCGCCCCCTACTACACAAAGCCGACCCAGGAAGGGCTCTACCGGCACTTCACCGCGATAGCCGAGAGCACGGGCCTTCCCATCGTCCTCTACAACATCCCAGGCCGCACGAGCGTCAACATAAGCGCCGAGACCACGGCCCGCCTCGCCGAGATCCCGAACATCGTCGGCACCAAGGAGGCGACCCACTCGATGGACCTGGCGAGCGACATCCGGCGCCTCTGCGGCGAGGAGTTCGACATTCTCTCCGGCGACGACTCCCTGACGCTCCCGCTCATGTCGCTGGGTGGACGAGGCGTGATCTCCGTCGCCGGCAACGTCGCCCCCGCGGTCGTCTCGGACATGGTCAGCGTCCTCCTGGCAGGCAACTTCGAGCGGGGACGCGAGCTCCACTACGACCTGCTCCCGCTCTGCCGGGCGCTCTTCGTCGAGACGAACCCAATCCCGGTAAAGACCGCGGCCTCCATCCTCGGCCTCTGCTCGGACGAGATGCGGCTGCCCATGATCCCGCTCGCCGGAGAGAACCTCGACCACCTTCGCCGCGTTATGGAGGAGACGAACCACCTCCTCCCCACTCCAGAGGAAGTGTGACCCGCGTAACGATAATCGGCGCGGCGGGCCGCATGGGCCGCGAGCTCTGCCGCGCCGCCCTTGAAACGGAAGGCATCGAGCTCGCTGGCGGCACCGTCGAGCCCGACGCCGCGGAGCTCGGCGCCGACCTCGGCGAGCTCTGCGGGGTGGGCCGTAGTGGTGTGTCCGCAACCGAAGCCCTGCCAGAAGATGCGGAAGTCCTGATCGAGTTCACCACGCCCGAGGCCACCGTAGAGCACCTCGCCTACGGCCTGCCGCACGTCATCGGCACCACCGGCCTCTTCGACGAACAGCTCGCGAAGGTCGATGAGGCGGCGAAGAACGTTCCCGTCGTCCTCGCCCCTAACATGAGCGTCGGGGTAAACCTGCTGCGCGAGGTCGTCCGGGAACTCTCCGCGAAGCTCGAGGGCTACGACATCGAGGTCGTCGAAGCCCACCACCGCCACAAGAAGGACGCCCCTTCAGGCACGGCCTTGTTCCTGGCGCGGGCCGCCGCCGAGGGTCGCAAGGAGCGATTGGAGGAAGTCGCCGTCTACGGGCGGGAGGGTCTCTCGCCGCGCGGTCCCGGTGAGATCGGCATCCACGCCCTACGCGGCGGGGCCGTCGTCGGGGAGCACCGCCTCGTCTTCTACTCCGAGGGCGAGGAGGTCGAGGTCGTCCACCGTGCCCTCTCCCGCCGCACCTTCGCCGACGGCGCTTTACGAGCAGCGAAGTTCGCCGCGAACGCAGAGCCTGGCCTCTACGGCATAGCGGACGTTCTGGGCGCCTAGCCTAGAAGTCCTACTGGGGGGCGCTGAACTTCGCGTCCCAGGGGTCTGGATGGGGCCCGCGTACGGTCCTCTCGCAGTCGTCCGAGATCTCGTCCGTCCCGTCGGTGTATACGAGGTCGTCGCCGGAACCGCAGAAGACGACGTCGGCACCCGCCGGATCGTTGAACGCGTCCATCACGTCGTCCCCAGTGCCACCGGAGATCTCGTCAGCGGCGGCGTCGAAGTGCGGGCCGTCGTCCACGAGATCATTACCGTCGCCGCCGGACACGGCGTCCGCCCCCAGCGTACCGGAGATCTCATAGTCACCCGGCCCGCCGGAAACAGAGTCATCGCCGCTGCGGCCTTAGACCTGAGCCTCACCCGGACCGCCCGCGAGGCTGTCATCGCCCCCGGGGCCGAAGAACTTGGGGTCACCCGCCAGAAAGTCTTCGCCCTCTAACCCGATGACCGAGTCACTACCGGTCGATCCCGAGAGCCTGTCGGGGCCGTCCGTACCCGTCGCGACCGCCGCCAACGCCACCCCGCCCACCGCTGCCAGCATCGCCACCATCACCGTAAAGAGAAGAAACAGTTTCTTCACGCCTGCCCCCTTGAGCCTTTGCCCACCTCATCGAATAGGGGCTCAAGGTACTTCAGTTACACAGCAAGAGCAAGGCGCGGCCGGCGCTCAACGTGCGCCTTCAGAGGCGAGTCCGGCCAAGATCGGGACGAAGGAGAGCAGCTTGACCGCCGCCACACCCTAAACCGCCTCCGACAACTTCAGCACCACGACCCCGGTCAGTATCAGGGCTACCGCGACGAGCCGCGCGGGTTCGGCCGGCTCCCTGAGAAAAACTATGCCAAGGATCACCGCCCCGGCCGCGCCGACCCCCGTCCAGACCGCGTAAGCCGTCCCCGCGGGGATGCTCTTCATGGCCTCCGCCAACAAGGAGAAACTTATTAACGCCGAGACGATCATGCCCAGGCTCGGCCACAACTTGCTGAAGCCATCCGAGAGTCCAAGTCCTATCACCATCCCGATCTCAAAGAGCCCCGCCAGTACCAATAGAATCCAGGCCATCTCCCGACTCCCTTCGAAGCCTTTTTTATTTCGGACGTTCGTTATATTATAGGGAGAGATAAGCTTGTCAAGTTGGGAGGTGGGCGGGTGCCGAAGGTGGTGGACCATGAGGAGCGGCAGCGGGAGATCGCCGGTGCGGTATGGCGGGCGGTGGCGCGTCGGGGCATAGAGGCTGCGACGATGAGGGAAATAGCGGAGGAGGCGGGGTTCTCCACGGGGGTCCTCAGCCACTACTTCGAGGATAAAGACGCCCTGATCCTACACGCCCTGCACGTCTCCATCGAGCGCGCCGCCGGGCGAATGGACCGCCGGGGCCGGGGGGCTACGGGCCTGGGGGCGTTGCGGAGCGTACTGCGCGAAGGGTTGCCATTGGACGACGAGCGGCGGGGAGAGATGCGCGTCTGGATCGACTTCTGGGGACGCGCGACGGGCAGTGAGGCGCTCGGGCGGGAGCAGGGCCGCTGGTACGCCCTATGGAGATCCGTCGTGCGGGCCCTGTTGGAAGAATGCCAGCGGGCCGGGGAGGTAAACCCGGCCCTCGCCGTCGAACAGGAGGCCGCGGCCCTCGTCGCGCTCGTGGACGGCATTGGCATCCAGGCGACCTTCGAGCCCGACAGGTTTCCACCGGAGGAGCAGACTTCTCTGATCGACGGACAACTCGGGCGTCTGGTGGCGCGGTGAAGGCGCTCAAGCTCTTTCTGCTCGTCACCGGCGTCAGGCTTGAGGGTCCCGGAGGTCTCTCCATTGCTCTGTGGCCTGGTTAGTGCTCGGGTTTCGGGCGGTCCTGGGCTCGACCCAAAACCTTGCGGGTCGCTTCGCGGGCCCGCCTCTCGTAGCCCGCGCCCTCGTAATGATCTTTCGTCGCGGCGAGGATGAGGTCTCGGGCTTCGGCGGGTGAGTCGGTGAGGGAGAGGAGGCCGAGGT
>JACDFX010000413.1 GCA_013815575.1 Rubrobacter sp. | reverse complement strand
CACGGCCGCCCGCCCCAGCACGACGCCGAGCCCCGCGATGAGCAGCATCGAGACCACGAACGGCACGAGCGCCCACACGACGAGGCCGAACCCAGCCCGCTGGAGCAGCACGGCGGCCACAAAGGCGAGCGCCACCACGACAGGGACAACCGCGACCAGGGCGAAGAGCAGAATCCGCGGGCTGGCGCCCCTCACGCGGCCACTACTTCCGAAGCGGTGGTCGCGGTTGTCCCTGAATAGACAGTCGCACCCATTACTTCGTCACCCGGTCGATGGCCTTGACCAGGTCTTTGATCATCTCCTCCGAGGCGCCGTCCCGGCCGGCCCGCTCCTCGACGAAGTCCTTGAGCAACACCGTGTTTATGCGTCGGATGGCGGAGAAGATGGCGCTAGTCTGCTGGACGATGTCCGCGTAGGTCACGTCGCCCTCCTCGACCATCTTCTCGACCCCACGCACGTGACCCTCCACGCTCCGCAACCTCCGTACGACCTCGCTCCTGGTCCCTTCCTGCAAGACGCCCCTACCTCCCGTTCGGCAACATTTCCCCCAGCAACTCCCCGACGACCGTGGCGTCGTGGAACGGCACGTCCCCCCCGGGGAGATGCTGCACCGTCTCGTGCCCCTTGCCCGCCACCACCACGACGTCCCCCGGGCGGGCCGCCAGGAGAGCCCGCCGGATCGCCGCCCGCCGGTCCAGCTCGACCTCCGTCCGGGACGGGTCCGCTCCGGCCGCGACCTCCCCGGCTATCTTACCGGGGTCTTCGGTGTAGGCGTCGTCGGTGGTCACGATGCCGCGGTCGGCGAAACGCGACGCCACCCGCCCCATCTCCGGCCGCTTGGCCCCGTCCCGGTCCCCGGCGGCCCCGTACACGCAGATGACCCGGCCCCCGGCCACGCCGCGGGCGACCCGCAACACCGCTTCTAGCCCGACGTCGGTGTGGGCGTAGTCCACGATCACCTCGAACCCGCCCTCCTTCGCCGCCTCGACCCTCTCGAAACGCCCCGGCACCTGGGCCATCCCGCCCACGGCCCGGGCAACGGCTTCGGGATCCACACCCGTCGCGAGCGCGAGGCCCGCGGCGCCCGCGACGTTGAGCACGTTGTACGGGCCGAGTAGCGAACTCTCCAGGCCAAGCACCCCGCCGGGGTGCCGCAGGGAGAACCGCGTCCTCCCCATCCTCCCACCCGCCGCCTCGACACCCTCGACCCGGTAGTCCGCATCCGCGGTCCCGCCAAAGGTCCGCACGCCCTCGACCTCCGAGGCGAGCCGGCGGCCCCACGCGTCCTCGGCGTTGGCGAGCTTCGGCCCCTCCGTCCAGAGGAACAGCTCCCGCTTGGCGGCGAAGTACTCCTCCATGGAACCGTGCAGGTCGAGGTGGTCGCGGGACAGGTTTGTGAAGAGCGCACCGGCGAAACGCGTGCCCGCCACCCGCTTTAGCGCGACGCCGTGCGAGGAGACCTCCATCACCACCCGACGGACGCCCGCCCGCACCATCTCCGCGAGCGTCCCCTGCACCTCCGGCGCCTCGGGCGTCGTCCGCACGGCCGGCCTACGCCCCCCGGCCACTATGGTCTCGGCCGTGCTCATGAGGCCGCACGTCTCCTCGCCGCACGCGCCGGAGAGGACGGAGTGCAGCACGTAGGAGGTCGTGGTCTTGCCGTTGGTGCCCGTAACGCCATAGACCTCCATCTCTGAGGAGGGATCCCCGAAGACCTCGCGGGCGAGGGCGGCAAGCGCGGATCTTGCGTCGGGAACGACGGCGGTCGGGGCGCCCGGAACGGGGCGCTCGGCCACCACGAGGGAGGCGCCCCGGCCCAGGGCTTCCGCTACGAAAGCCGTGCCGTCGCGTTTGAAACCGGGGACCGCGACGAAGGCGAAGCCCGGCTCGACGGCGCGGGAGTCGTGCGCCACGCCGGAGACGGAATCTACCCCGTCGGGGACCTCGGCCCCCAGGGTCCGCGCGAGGTTTGCCCGGTCCAGGATCACGCCGGGTAGTGTAGCAAGAGCGGCCCCGCCCACGCTCCGCGGCCCGGATTCATCGAAAAAATATCGAAACACCGTCGAAACATTGTCGAAACATCACGCGTGTTGTATACAAGCGTCCGAGAGGTAAAAGAAAACACACGAAATAGGCGAAAATTCCAGTGACTCTCAATATGTGGTGTGCTACCCTACGCGGGTTATTTTTCACGGGCAGTTAACAAACGCGTGTCTGGCGTTGAGAAAAAGTTGCGCAGGAAAACCGGCTATGAGAGGAGATCAATGGCGGCCGAGAACTCCATGATGCTGGCTGAGAGAACCGACGAGCTTCTGAACAGGGGGCGAAGTCAGGGGTTTCTCAGCACCGAGGAGGTTTCGGGTCTCGTACAGGAGGGTGAGCTCTCCGCCGGCGAGGTCGAGGAATTCTACGCGGCGCTTGAAGAAGAGGACATAACCGTGGTCTCCTCCGAGGTCGCCGAGGCGGCCAAGAACGGGGGCAAGCCGGCCACCGTGCAGGTCTCCGAGGCGCCCGCGGCCCAGATCGCCCACGCCGTCGCCACCGGCGACTCCATTCGGATGTACCTCGCGGAGATCGGCCGCGTGGCGCTACTCACCCACGCCGACGAGATACGCCTCGCCAACGGTATCGCCCGGGGGTGTAAGAGGAGCAAGGACAGGCTCGTCGAGGCCAACCTGAGGCTAGTCGTCTCCATCGCCAAGAAGTACAGGAACCGCGGGGTATCTTTCCTGGATCTGATCCAGGAGGGGAACCTCGGCCTGATCCGGGCCGCGGAGAAGTTCGACCCGTCCAAGGGCTTCAAGTTCTCGACGTACGCGACGTGGTGGATCCGCCAGGCCATAACCCGCGCCATCGCG
>JACDFX010000061.1 GCA_013815575.1 Rubrobacter sp. | reverse complement strand
CCCGGAGAGCGTCCGCCCGCTCGCGTCGGTGATGGTGCCGGAGATCATGACGGGCACGTCGAGGTTCTCCTCGTCCAGGTACTCCTGCACGGCGAAGATGGCGGCCTTCGCGTTGAGCGTGTCGAAGATAGTCTCGACGAGCAGCAGGTCAACCCCGCCCTCGACCAGCCCCCGCGCCTCCTCCCTGTACGCCTCCTTGAGCTCGTCGAAGGTGACGTTCCTAAAGCCGGGGTTGTTCACGTCCGGCGAGAGCGAGGCCGTCCTGTTCGTCGGCCCGAGCGCCCCCGCCACGAACCGCGGCTTGTTCGGAGTACTGTCCGTATAAGCGTCAGCGGCCTCGCGGGCGACGCGGGCGGCCTCGAAGTTCAACTCGTAGGCGAGATCTTCCATCTCGTAGTCCCTCTGGGCGATGGATGTCGAGGAGAAAGTGTTCGTCTCAATGATGTCCGCGCCCACTTCGAGGACCGCCTCGTGGATGGCCCGGATGATGTTCGGCTGCGTGATCGAGAGCAGGTCGTTATTGCCCTTGAGCTCGCCCGGGTGGTCGGCGAAACGGTCGCCCCGGTAGTCCTTGTCGGAGAGGTCGTAGGATTGGATCATGGTCCCCATCGCACAATCCAGGATGAGGATGCGCTCCTTGAGGGCAGCACGGAACTTATCCAGCCGGGCCGCCCTCTCTTCGCGAATAGTGTCTTTAGAAACCATGTACCTCTATTCTAAGCTTCAGGACTTCAGGTGATCAGTTGTTCCTGACGCCTGATGCCTGTGGCGTGATGCCTTCCAACACGTCCCCCGCCAGGTCCGGGGCGCTCGCGGGCGGCATTATGTACGCGCCGTTTACGAGCGGTTGCGCTTTGGCTAGCAGGTTCTGGGCGACCTCGACACCGTATTTCGGGGCGTCTTCGGGGGAGAGGTCGGCGAGTCTTTCGCGAACGTGCTTGGGGATGTTTACGCCTGGCACCTCGTGGTGGAGGAATTCGGCCTGGCGGGCGCTGCGCAGGGGCATCAGGCCGAGGAGGAGGGAGACCTCGAGGTCGCCCATGCGTTCGAGGGCTATCTGTAGGGCCCCTATCTCGAAGACCGGCTGGGTCCAGAAGGCGTGGGCTCCGGCCCCGATCTTGCGCCTGAGCTTCTCGATCTCGCCGTCGAGGTCCTCGGCGGTCGGGTTGAACGCGGAACCTATGAGGAAGCCCGCCGGCCCGCCGATGGAGTTGCCGGCCAAATCCTCGCCCCGGTTCATCTTCGAGAGGATGTGGACGAGGCCGGTGGAGTCCGTGTCGAAGACGCCCGTGGCCTCCGGGTAGTCCCCGATCTGGGTCGGGTCGCCCGTGACGGCCAGGATGTTCTTCACCCCGAGCGCCGCGGCACCTAGAAAGTCCGACTGAAGACCTATGATGTTCCTGTCCCGACAAGAGATGTGCGCGACGACCTCTATTCCGGCCTCGTCCTGCACGATCTTGGCCGCCGCCACCGGGTGCATCCGCAACCGCGCCCGTGCCCCGTCCGAGATATCTATGGCATCGACGCCCCGCTCCTTGAGGCGTTTCGCCGCCTCCACCACCTTCGTGATGTCGTTGCCCCGGGGTAGGTCCACCTCGACCGCGACCGCGAAGCCCGACCGGAGCTTCTCGGCAAGCTCCGTGGAAGGCCCGTCGAGGACCACTTCCGGCCCCTCTTCCTCCACCGTTCTCACGCGCACGCCGCGGTTCGGGGAGGCCTCCGGGCGGAAGTCGCGGAGGACCTCGGCGAGGGCCTTTACGTGTTCCGGGGTGGTGCCGCAACAGCCGCCGATGAGGCGGGCGCCGGCCTCAGCCAGCTTGCGTCCGTAGAGGGCGAAGTGGTCAACGTCTCGGCGGAAGCGGACCTTGCCGTCAACGAGTTGGGGGAGGCCGGGGTTCGGGAAAGCGGCGACGGGGCCGACCTCGGTGGACATGCCCTCTATGATGCCGACCATGCGCTGCGGCCCGACCGTGCAGTTCGCACCGGAGAGATCCACGCCCAGGCCCGAGATCTCACGCGCGGCGCGCCCGGGGAGCCCCTCGGAGAGCGTCTCGCCATCCTCGACGAAGGTCTTGTAAGCCAAGATCGGAACCCCGAGGCTCCTGACCGCCTCGTGGGCGAGGCGGAGCTCGACGAGGTCCGTGAAGGTCTCCAGCACGAGCGCGTCGGCGCCGCCTTCCAGAAGCGCCTCGGCCTGCTCCAGGAACACGGCCCGCGCCTCGTTCTCCGTGACCGGGCCGACGGGGCAGAGCGGGCGTCCGAGGGGTCCTATGGCCCCGAGGACGAGCGCCTTATCCCCTTCGGCGGTCTTCGTGTTGTCGGCGGCCTTGCGGGCTAGGCGGGCACCGGCCTCGTTTACCTCGCGCACGCGGTCTTCGAGTTCGTGGACCTCCAGCTTGAAGCGGTTGGCGGAGAAGGTGTTCGTCTCGATCACGCCGGCGCCGGCACGGATGTACTCCTCGTGGATGCCGGCGACCATCTCGGGGTGGGTGACGTTGGCGCGGGCGTAGGGATGGCCGAAGCCGACGCCACGCTCCGCGAGAAGCGTGCCCATCGCGCCGTCCCCGATCAGGACCTGTGACCCCACCCTCTCCCTGAGATCGAAACTCAAAAGAAAACCTCTCTCCTCTGTGGTTGCGCGTCGGCGCGGAGGAGAGAGGTCAGTCGATGCGGTTCCGACTCATCTCTCGGAGTATCCTCCGCGGGAGTTGGCACCTGCCACGGGACTCTAGTCCCGCCGGTCGCCGCGGCTTCAAAGGGCCCATCCCTCCACCGCTCTCGATGAGCGTCCGGGCCGGCAAGCCGACTCCAGACCCCCAAATTACAGCACGACTCGGGGGCTATTTCAATCCGAATCCCACGACCGGTAGTCCGTGCGTCCGTCCCCGGCCCGGTGCTCTCCGGTTAGCGGCGGGTGGTCGAGCGGGTCAGGATCTCGCGCGGGTCCCGCGCCGCCACCCGCGCCGCCACCAGAAGTTTTCTCGGCCGCGAAGTCTCGGCCCGGCCGGCGTACACGTCGTAGTCCCTGGCCTCTATGCGACCCAAGATGCCCGCGTAGAGTTCACGCGCGACCACCACGGGCCACCGCCGGCCCCTGGGTATGTACTGGATCCCCTCGTCGGCGTAGGCGTAGAGCTTCCTCGCCCGCTCGATCTCGAAGCGCATCAGGGAGACGAACCTCTCGTCCACGACGCCGGCCGCGAGGTCCTCCTCCCGGTATCCGAACCGCTCCAGGTCCTCAAGGGGCAGGTAGACGCGGCCGCGGCGCCAGTCCTCGGCCACGTCGCGCAAGAAATTCGAGAGCTGCATGGCGACCCCGAGGGCCTCGGCGTGGGGGTCCGCCGACGTGTCCGCGACGCCCAAGACCCGGCACATCATCAGGCCGACGACGGCCGCGCTACCGTAGGTGTAGACCTCGAGTTCCCGGAACGTCTCGTAGCGGAAGACGCGGGTGTCCATCTTCATGCTATCCATGAAGGCCGTTATGTGGGCTGGCTCTATGCCGCTCGTGCGGACCGTGTCGGCGTAGGCCCGCAGCACGGGGTTCGCGACGGGTTCGCCGGCCACGGCGGCCATCGTCTCGCGCTCGAAGGCCCGGAGGCCTTCGAGTTGTTCCTCCAGGCTCGTCACGCCGGGGTTGTCCACGATCTCGTCGGCGTAGCGCATGAAGGCGTAAAGGGCGTGCACCCCGGGCCGGACTGGCGGCGGGAAGAACTGGGTGGAGAAGTAGTAAGTGCGGCTGTGGGCCTTCTGGATCAGGCGGCACAACTCGTAGCTCTCGGCCAGTGAGAGACCGTCGTCGAGCTTGACGCCGCTCGCCGGGTCGAGCCTCAAACCCCGACCTCGCGCCCGATGCGCTCGGCGGCCAGCCTGGCGCCTATGGTAACCAGCGGCACGCCCGTCCCCGGGCGGGTGCTCGCCCCGACAAAGTACATGCCTTCCACGCTGCGGGAGACCATAGGCGGCCGGAAGTACCCGACCTGGAGTATGCCGTGCCCGATCCCAAACGCCGCCCCCTCCTCCAGATTGTAGTCGTCGCGCCAGTCAAGCGGCGTCTTGACCTCCTCGTAGATGACCCGGCTCCGGTCCAGCCCGCAGCGCCTCTCCAGAAGCCCGTAGACCTTCTCCTTGAACGCGGGGCCGTCGCGGGTCCAATCCACGTTCGGCCCCAGGTGCGGCACCGGGACGAGCACGAACAGGGCCTCCCGGCCCTCCGGCGCCATCCCCGGCTCGGTCTTTGACGGGACGACCGCGTAGAAAGAGGGGTCCTCGGGGAGGCGCCCGTCGCGGAAAATGGCCTCGAAGTTCTCCCGGTACTCGGGGGAGAGGTAGAAGTTGTGGTGGAGCATGTCGTCCAGCTTGCCGTCTATCCCCAGGTACAACATGAACGCCGAGGCCGTGTACTGGAGCTTCTCGCGCCTGCGGAACCGGAAGTCCGAATCGGCAGCGCCGCCGAGCAGCTCGCGGTAGGCGTACGGGAGGTCCGCGTTGGCGAGCACGGCGTCCGCCCCGACCTCCACTCCGCCAGCTTCGCCCCCTACCCGCACGCCGCTGGCGCGGCCCTTCGTCACGACGACGTTCTCCACCGGGCTGTTCAGGTGGAACGTCACGCCGAGCTCGACTGCCAGCCGCTGCATCGCTTCGACGAGGGCGTACATGCCGCCTTCGGGGAACCAGAGGCCGTCCTCGGCCAGCTCGGTGTAGGGGAGTAGGGCGTAGACGGCCGGCGCGGAGAAGGGGGAGAGGCCCAGGTACATCGTCTGCAGGCTGAAAGCCTGGCGCAGCTTATCCGTTTCGAAGAACTTCGAGACCTGGCGGTAGTAGTTGTTCATGGCCTTCGTCTTGAGCAGCAGCCGGAGGTTCCTGAGGCCGAAAAAGTCCTTCGCCTTGTCGAAATCCCGCTCGACGAACTCGCTGCGGCCGAGGCGGTACTTGTAGCAGGCGTCTTCGAGGAAGCGGTAGAAGCGGGGGGTTACGCCCGGTTCGATGCGTTCGAGCTCCTGGATCATCTCCGGCAGCGCCCGCCTGGTGGTGAGCGTGTCCCCATCCCCGAAGGTCACCCTGTAGTCCCCGTCTAGCGGTATGAGCCTGACGTAGTCGTCGAGGTCCCGGTCCGCGAAGGCGAAGAGCTCGCGGTAAGTATCGGTCATCAGCAGCAGGGAGGGCCCGGTGTCGAAGGAGAAACCTTCCGCCTCCAGACGGCCCATGCGCCCGCCGACCGCACCGTTCTTCTCGAAGACCTCGACCTCGAAGCCGATGGCCGCCAGCCGGATCGCCGCCGCCAGGCCGCCCATGCCGGCCCCCACGATAACAACCCGTTTCTTCGACCGTGCCGACGCCGCCAGAGCGTCACCTCTCTTCTCAAAGGGTATCCTCGAAAGTATACGTCCCCGATGCTAGCAGCGTTTGCTCGACGTCCGGGTAAAGGGGCTCACAGGGAGAGGGCCGGAGCGCCCGGCCCAGGCCTTCTCAGGCCCACCTGCGCCACGCTACCCACCCCGGCGTTATTCTCTTGTCCCGTTACGGTGCGGCCGGGTCCGGAGAGGCGGGCCTGTCCTCAGCGGCCTGACAGGTTGGACCGGAACAGGAGCGGAGGTCGTCCATCCGCCCCTCCCAGTAGGCGCGGGTCTCCGCGGCCACCGAGCCGGGATTGCTCTCAGCCTCGTAAGGGTCTTTCGTCAGGTCGTAGTACTCTTTCTCGCCGTTCTCGAACCGGATGTACTTCCCGGTTGGCATTCGGTTCTCAGCCCGCGCTGGGCAATCGCGAACTCGCGGCGGGCACTCCCCCTCGCCCACCCGGACCTTTCCGGTAGACGCGGGCATCGGTTGTCTTTGCGGGGGTTAGATCCTCTATCAACCCTCCGGTTCCCCGCGGAGAGCCCTCTCGTACGCGCCGCGCTCGAAGACGAAGGGTCCGAGCCGGTCGTGGCGCCAGCTCTTCCGGTGCGGCTGCTCGAAGTCGCTCCAGGTTACGCGGTTTTCCGTTGCGGCTATCACGACCTGCAAGGGCCAGCATCCCACTTCGTCGCAACCGCAACCGAGGACTGAGATCCTGCCTCCCCAATCGTCGTAGCGCTCTTCACGGTCGCCCAGCAAACGCCGAGAAGGAAACAGGATGGCTTCGAGCGGCAACCCGACGTACTTGCCGGCGAGGCGGGGCTTGCCTTCGCTCGCGGCAAACGGAAGCTCGACCTCTCTCACCATATCCACGAGGCTACGCCCGTTGATAAAGATGCCCACCGCGTCTACGAGGCCGGCGGCCGGATCTTCCCTCTTTCCGATTTCGAAGTGCAGCGTGTCCACTAGAGAACCTTACAATACCTACTCGTAGCCGACGGCCTCGACAATGGCCTTGCGGGCGGCGGAGCGGGCGGGGAGGAGGCCGGCGAAGATCCCGATAAGGAGGCCGGAGAAGAGGGCCGCGAGCGCCGGCAGCTTCGGGTAGTAGAACTCGATCTCGAACCCCCCGGCGCCCGACCCTTGCACGAACAGGTAGCCGAGCAGGGAGCCCAGGACAACACCTACGAGGCAGCCTATGAGGCTTATGACGATGCCCTCGTCGACGATGAGGCGCCCTATCTGAAGGCGCGTCGTCCCGATGGCCCTCAGGATCCCAATCTCCCGCGTCCTCTCGAAGACGCTCATGGACAACGTGTTGACGACCCCAAAGGCCGAGACCGCCACCGAGACGCCCATGATGGCGTAGAAGAACACGTACTGGCGGTTGAAGTCCCCCTCGATGCGCGCCTTCCACTCGGCGTTGGAGTACAACGTGAACTGCGGGTAGTCTCGCAACACCTCCCCGATCCCATCGGACAACGCCCCGCGGTCGGACCCCGACTCGGCCTTTACGGCCAAAAACTCACTCTCGGTCTCGTTGAAGTCCCTGGCGAGCGCCCGTTTGGAGAGGTAGATACCGGACCCGCCGCCGACGAGGTCGCTCTCCAGGATGCCCTCGACGGGGTATCTCTTTTTGCCCTTCAGCCCCGCCAACTCTATGCCGTCTCCCACCCGAAGCCCGCGGGACTCGGCGAGTTGTTTGCCGATCAGGGCTCCGCCCTCCTCGAGCCGCCCGAAGGCATCCGGCCTGGCTCCGGGGACCAGGTCCGTGCGGAAGATCTCGGGATAGTTCTCGTCCACGCCGAAGACGATGTCGACCTTCTCCCCGCTGCGGCGGAAGCTGGAGACGATGCTCGTCGTCCGCTCGACGCCTTCCACGCCCCCGATCTTCTCTGGCAGGCTTGCGGAGAAGCCGGCGTCTGAGGCCTGCTGGGTTGGCTGGACGACGTAGTCGCTGCCTAAAGAGTCGTCGAGGTAGGCCCGTATCGAGCCGAGCAGGCTCCCACCCAGCGCCGAGAACGCCACCACGAGCGAGATCCCGACCATGAGCGCCGACGCGGTAAGCGCCGTCCTCCCCCGGTTCCTGGTCGCGTTCGCCGCCGCCATCCGCCCCTCGACCCCGAAGAGAAGCCGCAGCACAGGAGAGAAGAGGGCCGCGAGCGGCCTGACGAGGACGGGGATGAGCAGCGAGACGCCGAGAAAGGCCGCGATAACGCCCGCAATACCTGAGGCGTAGACCAGGCCGTCGAGGTTGGCGGAGAGGTTCTTGGCGAGGTAGTAGATCCAGGGCACGCCGACCCCCGCGAGCACCAGACCAAGCACCGGCGCCAGACGCGACGCTTTTCTTCTCCCCCCGCCGCCGGCTCGGGAGCGCATGGCCTCGACGGGGTTTACG
>JACDFX010000412.1 GCA_013815575.1 Rubrobacter sp. | reverse complement strand
GGAGCCGAACTCCCGGATCAGGCTTTCAGCGACCCGGCGGGGCAACCGCGGCACCCTCTCGAGCTGTCGGTAGCCCCGCGGCTTGAGGAAGAAGTCGTCCGTCTGGCCGACCGAACCGTAGCCCAACGCCTGCGTGATCTCCATGGTGTCCGAGAGCTGCTCGGAGGACAAGTTCCGCAGCCGCTTTCGGGCCAGCGCGCAGTCCACGCCCTCGGCGGAGTAGTCCCGGATCAGGGCGTCGTACTGCTCGAGCACGTCGTGGAAGGCCTGCTCGAGCTGCATCTCCACGAGCCGCCCCTCGCTGCCGAGCTCCCGCACGTAGGCCTCGACCTCCTCCGCTATCCGCACGGAGTACTCGAAGTTGCCGATTGCCCCGACGACCTCCCGCAACGTGACCGCCCCGTCGTACTCGTGGACGGTCAGCGCCCGCGCCTCCTCGCGCAGCCTCCTCGTGAACTTCTCCAGGGTGGCTATCGCGGAGTTCGCCTTGGAGAGCACGACCCCGATGTCCTCCAGTACGAGCGGCCCGAAGTCCCCCTGGTACAGGCTCACGACGCGCCGCCTCTCGGAGACGACTATGACAAGGTCCCCGCTCTGCTGGGCGGTGCGGTGGCCGGCCAGGTGGCGCATCCCGGTCTCGTGAGACTCGTAGGAGGGGTTGGGGCTGAGCTGGACGTTAGCGTAGTGGATCACGGCGACGTTCGGCGAGAGGACTATGGCCCCGTCCATCTTCGCGAGCTCGTAGAGCCGCATCGGCGCGAAGTCCAGCCCGAGCTTCATCCCCCCCGAGATGATGCCGAGCCTTTCGAGCTTCTCGGGCCGGGAGACCACGATTAGCGCGCCGTTGTGCGCCCGGATAACGTTCTCTATGGCCTCCCTGAGGTCCGTCCCCGGGGCCACGAGCCGGAGCGCGCCAACCAGCTCGTCCGGCATTTTTCGGCGGGAGGGACTCACAACAGCGCCACCGCCACGGCCTCCTCCAGAGTGCTAACCTCGATCACGCTCGCTTCCTTCTTGGGTCTTCCGTCGAAGTCTTCCTCCGACGTGCCTTCCGGCCTGATTATACGCGCGTAACCCATCTTCAGGACCTCGCCCGTCCGGCGCGGCGCCCCGGAGACGAACCTCACCTCCCCCGTAAGCCCCACCTCCCCGAAGCACGCGGTTCCTTTTCCCAGGGGCTTGTCCCGCAACGCGGAGGCTATCGCAAGCGCCACCGCGAGGTCCGCCGCCGGCTCCTCGATCCGCACGCCGCCCGTCACGTTCACGTACACGTCCTGGTCGGCCAGCGAGAGGCCCGCCCTGCGCGCCAGCACCGCGCACAACATGTTCACCCTACCCGTGTCCACCCCGTTGGCGATCCTACGCGGGTTCGCCAACGGGCTCGGTGCTACGAGGCTCTCTATCTCGACGAGCATCGGGCGCGTACCTTCGAGCAGGCACACCGTCGCCACCCCTGAGGGCATCTTCTCCTCCCTCTTGGAGAGAAAGAACGCCGACGGGTCCTCGACTTCGATCATCCCCCGGCCCGTCATCTCGAAGACCCCGATCTCGTTAGTCGAACCGAACCGGTTCTTCAGGGCCCGCAACACCCGGAACGACTGGAACCTGTCCCCCTCGAACTGAAGCACCGTGTCCACCATATGCTCCAGCACCCGCGGCCCCGCGATGGACCCGTCCTTCGTGACGTGCCCGACGAGGACGACCGCTATCCCCTCGCTCTTCGCCAGCCGCATCAGCCTCGCGGCGCACTCGCGCACCTGCCCGACCCCGCCCGGGGCGCCGGACAACTCCGGCGAGTAGAGGGTCTGGATAGAATCCACGACGACCACGCCCGGCCGCTCCTCCAGGATGGTAGCCTCGATCACGTCCACGTCCGTCTCCGAGAGCACGCTAAAGCCCGCGCCCTGAACACCGAGCCGCTTCGCCGAGAGCGCGACCTGCCGCGGCGACTCTTCGCCGGAGACCATCAAGCAGCCCTCGCCGAGGTGGCCCATCACCTGCAAGAGGAGCGTGCTCTTGCCGACGCCCGGCTCCCCGCCGACGAGGACCATCGAGCCCGGCACGATCCCACCGCCGAGCACCCGGTCAAGCTCCCCGACGCTAGTGCCGATCCGGCCCCCGTCAGTCTCGACCTCGACCTGATCCAACCTCAGCGTCCGGCCGGCGGCCCTCGACTTCTTCCGCGTCGCCCGCTCCGCGAAGCCGACGACCTTCTTCTCCTCCCGCGCCTCCTCGACAAACGTGCTCCACTCCCCGCAGTCCGGGCACCGCCCGAGCCACTTCGCCTCCTGGTGCCCGCAGTTCGAACAAACATAAAGAGTCTTCGTAGCCATCATCCGATTGTACGGGATAGGGTCGAGAATGACCCCGTCTGGTCATACGGGCTTGCGATCCGCGCCACTTTTGGAATGGGCGCCACGACGGCACCGTCCGCGTTGGTCCCGTACGAAACGTTCGTAGCACTCCTGTTTCACATAGAATGCCGAACATTGTGGTCCGAAAGGAGAGGTGATTTTGGCGGAGAGGGATCGCCCCGTCTACTGCACGCAGTGCGGAAGCATCGTGAATGCGGGATCCAGGTTCTGCGGGGTATGCGGTGCCCCGGTATCTCCCTTGGCGCAAGATGCGACCCCAACGCAAGAGATGCCCGCGCAGGCCTACGCATCTCCGCACGTCTCCAGTGGTAGCAACAACCGGGCGTTGCCCCTGCTCCTGGGCCTGGCGGCCGTCCTGATCGTTCTGATCGGCATAGGCGCCATAGTGGGCTTCGCCCTCGTAGGCGGCAATAACGACACCGAGACCCCGCAAGCCTCAGCCAACGAACCGGCCCCCGCCGACAACCCGCAAGCCAGCGAGCAAGAACAG
>JACDFX010000060.1 GCA_013815575.1 Rubrobacter sp. | reverse complement strand
GAAGTCGTCCAGCGCGACGCCGACCCCGAGGCCTCTGAGTGCCGTCAGCTTGGCGACGGACGCCTCGGGATCCGCCATGAGAACGCCCTCTTTTACCTCCAAGCAGAGGTTCTCGGCGCGCAGCCCCCTCTTTCAGATGGTCCCCGCCACCCTCTCGATCAAGTCATCCCGCGCGAACTGCTTCGCTGAGACGTTCGCGCTCACCTTTACGATCGGTCAGCCGACTCGCGCCCTCTGCCACGCGCCGCCCTGCCGGCACGCCTCCCCGAGCACCCAGTCGTCGATGGCCGCGATGAGACCCGTCTGCCCCGCGACCGCGAGAAAGTCGTCCGGGACGAGCAGGCCGCTTTCTGGGTGTTCCCAGCGCAGCAGGGCCTACATCACGGCCACCTCGCCGGTCTTCGGCGCGACCTTCGGCTAATAGTAGAGTCCGAACTCCCCGCGTTCCAGCGCCCGCCGCAGGTTTTGCTCCGTCTCGAGGCCAAGACTTTGCCGAGATTCTGGGGATCATCACCGACCCTTTCTTTGTCCTGGATAGAGACTGGCGCTTCGCCTACATCAACGCAGAGGCCGAGCGTATCCTGCTCAAGCCGACCGCCCTCACCCCCGAGGAGCTCAACGTCGTCAAGATGCATCCCCGCATCGGCTACCATATAGTGCAACAGGTGCCCGCCTTGGACCCCATAGCGATGGGCATCCTCCACCACCACGAGCGATTCGACGGCCACGGCTACCCGCCCGGCTTCGCGGTGAGGAGATCCCCTTCAAGGCCCGGATCATCTGCGTGGCGGACGCCTTCAGCGCGATGACCGCCGAACGTCCCTGGCGGAGGCCTGCGACGAGCTCGAACGCCACGCCGGCACTCAGTTCGACCCCGAGATCGTGCGCGTCTTCGTCGAGGAGGTGCGGAAAATCCGCCCGACCAGGGCCAGTTCCACGAGCTTGAGGCCTCGCTCGACGATTCCGAGCTCCAACTCTTGGGGGAGGGCAACGAGCCAGTACTAGGTCACGGTTCGCTCGCACTGACGGACAATCTCACCCTCCTCTACACCTGCCGGTACCTCCACGAGACGGCGCAGGCCGAGGCGTGGCGGGCGGAAGAATGGGGGCGCCCGTTTACCGTGATCCTTGTGGAGCTGACGGAGATCGTCCGGCTGAACAGTCGAGAGGGCTACGCGGCCGGCGACGAGGCGGTACAGCCTGCCGCTACGGCGGCCGGCGCTTGGGGTTGGTGGTCCCGGAGGTCGACGACGAACACGCCCATTCGCTCGCCGCCGAGATCGGCCACGACCTGGCTGAAGATCCGGCCGTGCGCACCGGGGTCTCTACCTCGTATCTTGTCGTTGCGGTCGTAAACTGCGGCCGATGCGGGCGCGATAGACTGTTCTCTACCCTGGTCCGAGAGCTTTGAGCGAGACCGCTGGACAGCTTGGGTCGTCGCGCCCTTTTTGGGAGGAGGAGCCCGAACGGTTGCCTGGGCCGCGCTCGAGTGCGCCGAGCCCGTATCCGCGAGGTCGGGTCCACCGCGAGAAGGAGGAGAACGCGATGAACGATCCGGTCGAGGGACGCTACGCTGGGGTGGACGTATCAAAGGGGCGCCTGGACGTGGCGGCGCTCCGGCGTGGGACGCCTGTCGAGCGCTTCTCAGTCGCCAACGACCCGGAGGGCGTCGACGCGCTGGTCGGGCGGCTTGGGGAGGCGGGCGCCGAGCTGGTGGTCCTTGAGTCCACCGGCGGCTACGAGCGTCCCGCCGCTGCGGCGATGGCTGCCACGGACATCCCCGTTGCTGTGGTCAACCCCCGCCAGGCGAGGGATTTCGCCAAGTCCACGGGTCGCCTCGCCAAGACCGACAAGATCGACGCGGAGGCCCTCACCCGCTTCGCCGAGGCCGTCAGGCCCGAGCCGAGGGCCCTACCGAACGAGGAAGCCCTGCTCCTGGGCGAGATCCTGGACAGGCGCAGGCAACTCGTCGTCATGCTCGTCGCGAAGAAAAACCACCTCTCGGCCGTCGTCTCCACGCCGGTGAGACGGCGCATCCGCTCTCACACCCACTGGCTCGAGAAGGAGATCTCCCACACCGACCGCGAACTCGAGGAGGCCGTCGAGGCAAGTCCCGAGTGGCGCGAGAACGAGGCCCTGCTGCGGACCGCCCCTCGCCTGCGCCCTCTTGGCCGAGCTTCCCGAGCTCGGGGCCCTCGCCCACAGGTGCCTCTCCACCCTGGTGGGCGTCGCCCCCTTCGCCCACGATTCCGGGAAAACGCGGGGCAAGCGGGAGGTGTGGGGCGGCAGGGCGAGGGTGAGAACCGCCCTCTACATGGGCGCCCTGGTCGCCTCGCGCCACAACCCGGCCATCCGGGAGTTCTATGAGCGCTTGGTGGTCGCCGGCAAGCCCCCAAGAAGGTGGCCCTGGTGGCGTGCATGTGGAGGCTGCTCTCGATCCTGAACGCCATGATGAGGGACCGCGTCTCGTGGAGGTCCACCCACGCTTCTTACCCTTGACTTTCAAGATGGCTGCTGGCGTCCCGGCGACGACGGCGACTCCGTGGTCGTCCGTGCCAAGGCCAGTCTCGCTTGAGAGGCTCCAGCATACGCCGACGCCTTCTCGGCCGGTACACTACGCGGGCCACCCAGGTCGCCGACCTCTGGCACCTCGTCCACAACCTCGCCAAGGTCCTGGAGTCCTAGACAAGTTGCTCACCAATGCGACGGTCGGAGCGAACAGGGGTCGGTTTACCGCTATCCAGAAGGTCTCTGCGGACGAAGAGTTCGACGCGACACCCGTCGATTGCAAGCGGCACGAGCGGGCGTCCGGGATATGGCCAAGAAAGCTCGGTGTGAGCCGCCGCATCGTCTGGCGCTACAAGGACCTCGCCGAACCTCGGAAAGGAGCCGGCACCACTGCAGAGTCGGTGCTCACCCCCTACGTGCCCTGCGCGATGGGACGAAGGGCGCCCCAACGGAATGAGACTGGCTGGGGAGATGCGGGGGCGGGACCACGCTCACGGTGGGTGCGTCCGACGTCGGTAGTCTGGTCCCGAGCGCAGGAGGAACGACGGTCCCGGTCGCTACCGCGAGCAACGCGGAGCCACCGATAACGCCGCGCCTCCTACCCGACGTGTCGCGACATTCGTACCGCGCCGCCGGTGGGGCCCCCTTCGAACAGAAGGCCTGCCTCAAACGGCTACGGGCTCTCGAGAGCGCGGTGGCAGTAGCGCGCGGGCTCACGCGGTCGTTCGTGGTCACGGTGTGTGCGATCTCGGCGGGGACCTACTGGTGGAGTGGTCAACAAGCTTCCGACAAAACCCAGAGTATATGTCCTGACTTTGCCGTTAAGGAGACGGAGTTACGCTCGCCCTCCGCTCTCGCGCCGGGAACGAAAAGCGGTCGTCCGAGGCAGAGGCGTAAGCGGGACCCTCCAACGAAAGTATCCTCAGCAACGATCTTGCGACCTCTCCGTCCACCGCGGCGCCCATCCCGCCGACCAACGTCCGCCGCGCCTCGCTCAGGGAGAGCCCCGGCGTGTGGGGACCGTGCAGCACGAGCGAGGCGTAGAGGGAACAGGCCGCGAGGATCTTGGCCTCCGTCGGGGTCCACTCGTCGCGCAGGCGATCCGGGTACCCTGTGCCGTCGGGCCTCTCGTGGTGCCATCTGACCCACTTGGCCACCTCTTCGAGGCCGGGGACCGAGGAGAGGACCTCCTCGCCGGCCTTCGGATGCTCTTCCAAGCGCATGCTGCCCAGGGAGTTGAGCTTTTCAGGAGGCGTGAGTAGGACATCATCCGGTACCCACAAAAGCCCCACGTCCATCAGCAGCGCGGCAAGCCGCACCTCCCTGGAGCGATCTTCGCCGAGGCCCATCTCTCTCGCCACGTCGCAGGCGTAGACGGCAGAGGTGGCAGCATGGGCTGCCGTGTACCCGTCCCGGGAATCCAGACGGCCGACCAGCCGGGAGGCGAGCTCCGCGTTGGAGTCCCGCAGCGCTTCTTTGAGGGCGGCGTTCTCCTCTTCGAGCCGCAACGCCCGCTTGCGGTGCTCCCTGATGCGGACCATCGCGACCGACGAGAGGTAGGTGCCGCCCAACAGGACCACGGCCGCCAGCGGGCCGCGAATGGTGGCGATCGGGACCGCCACGAGCACGGTCGCCACGGCCAGGGCGTCCGCCGGCAGGGCGGGAACGACAACCTTCATGAGGACCTCGCACCACGACAGGCCGTACTTGAAGCGTACGAGCGTCGGCCCGATGAGGGCGTCCAACCCGTAGAAGACTAGCCCGGCCGCGAGGGTCCCCAGTCCGAGCGACGCCCACGACGTGGGCTCCGTAGCAGGAGTCGTCGACAGAGATACCAGCAGAGGCGACGGGTAAAGGAGCGAGAAGACCAGCCAACCCGCTAGCACCTGCGCCACGTGCACAGAACCTTGAAAGGCCGTCCGCGAAGGGTCGCGGTAGGCCGCCGAGGGCAGGGCCGCCACGAAGGCGCACACCGGCCCACCGAGCACGAGGGCGAATAGTATCGGCGCCCCCCCGAACTCAAAGGACACCTTTCCTACGCCGAGGCTCACTGGGAAGGCGCGCTCCGCGGCGCACAGGAGGCCCAGCCCGAGGCCCAGAGCGAGCACCGACGGCGTAAAGAAGAAGCCAAACCGTACCGACCAGGCCGCCAAGGCGGCGACCGCCAGAACGATAATGCAGGCCACATAGGCCCGCGCAAAGAGCCTACGTGGAGGCCTAGAAACCAATGCTACTCCCCACGCCCCGTGCCGACCCTTCTGGTAGTCCCCTCGTCTCCCATAGGGGACCATTCTATTGGAACGCGGCCCGGCAGTCTACGCCACCGGACCGCTTTGTTTTTGTGTGACGTTTACTACCAGCACTTACGGGTCATCTTGCGTTCACCTCCCTGAATAGCGGTATCCTAAGAACCCTGTCGGCCTCTACCAGCACTTGCGGGTCATCAACATGTTTCGGTTCACCCCCTCGATTGCGGTAGCTCCAACATCATCAAGGCCTGTGGCCCTGATGGCCCCATTTTGCCTCATCCGTGTCAGGAAAGGAGAAAATTCGAAAAGTCCGAGCACGAATGGGCGAAGGTAAGCGTGCCGGACAAACTCGTTGTGCGCTCCGCGCCCCGCTCTAGCGACACATCTCGCCGCGAAGTCCGGGTTACGGAAGCAACTTGGTGAGTGAAGCAGCGTCGGCCTCATTGAGCAATACGGCGAACTCGTCCCCACCGAAGCGCGCGAACTTATCTCCGGGACGCAAATGCGGAGCGATGCGCTCGGCCACCCTGATCAGAAGCCGGTTTCCCGCGTGGTGTGGGATTACTTCGGTTCCGTGGTTCTCCACCACTCTCGGTGCAGCAAAGCAGATCGGCCTCAAACAGGCTACCAGAGGTCCCGAAAAGACATCTCCGGCACCTCATTTTAGACCTAAAACTACTCACAAGGCGTTTCAAGTTGGGCACAAGCGCCGCGCAAAGGACGGTCCTGGCAACCGCCGGGGACGGCGACGCGCACGCCTGCGTTACCATGCGTTTTTGGCCGGTACTCCTCCTACCCGGCTCGGACCTTTGACTTGGTACGAAGCGTCAAGATCGCCGGATCAACGTTATGCAAAGTCAAATAGTGTGACGCCCGATAGAAGCAGAAGCACTTCTTTTCTCGGAACGTCCGGGCCGCGAACGAACCCGATAGCGTATCCCGCGAACGCGTTTCGCCCGGGGGCATCGGCGCCGTCTTCTCCGGGGTGGACGATTCCCGGTTCATTTGGTGCAGTCTGGCTGGGATTGCGGTGCCGATCGTCAGCGGTTTACGAGAGCCCCGCCTCCAATTCGTCCACGAACTGGCGCGCGGTGCGCCCGGAGCGTCCGGCGTGCCAGCGGTCCCAGAGAAGCGCCCGCTCCCGCAGCTTCTCTTCGGGCACTTCGAGGCCCCTCTCCTTGGCGAGTCCGGCCACGATCTCGAGGTACTCCCTCTGGTTGGGGGACGCAAAGGTAAGCCTCAGACCGAACCGGGCGGATAGGGAGAGTTTCTCCTGCATGGTGTCCCTGGCGTGTACATCGTCGCCATCAGCCCCGACGCCGTCCTCCCGGTCGGAGAAGCTCTCCCGGATCAGGTTCCGGCGGTTGGAGGTTGCGTAGAGGCGCACGTTCTCGGGGGGCTCCTCGACGCTGCCTTCCAGCAGCGCCTTGAGCGCCTTGTACTCGACCTCGTGCTCCTCGAAGGAGAGGTCGTCCACGAAGAGCACGAAGCGTGGCGCCCTCCCGCGCAAGAAGTCCAGCATCCGCGGCAGGTCGCGCAGGTCCTCCTTCGCCACCTCGACGAGTCGGAGCCCCGCGCCGGCGAACTCGTTGAGCAAGGCCTTGACGGTCGAGGACTTGCCCGTGCCCGGCGGGCCATAGAGGAGGGCGTGGTGGGCCGGAAGCCCGGCGAGGAAACGCCTCGTGTTCTCGACCAGGGGCTCCCGCTCGCGCTCGTAGGAGATCAGGCCGGTGAGACGCACCGGGTCCGGGTTGGGCACGTTCCGCAGCCCCTCCCCGTCCCAGCGGAACGCCCGGTGCTTCCCGAAGGGACCGGCTCCGTGCCTGGCGAAGTGGTCAGCCAGGAACCCCGCCGAAGCGTCCCAGTCCTCCGCGGCGGCTAGCTTGCGGGAGACCACGGCGCGGGGTGAATCCTCACCAGGATGCGTCGGGTCCGACCAGGGGACCCAGATCCCGGCTAGCCCGGGAACCGCACCCTCGACCATGCCGAGCAGGGTCCCCGCGTCCAGCTCGAAGAGCGTCCGGAGCGTCCTGAGGTCGAGCCGCGCCTGTTCCAGCACCGCCTCACGCAACCCTTTCCCCTCGGCTCCCAGGCTGAAAGGGTTCTCGTCGTCCAGCAGCCGCCCCATCATATGGGACTGCCAGGCGTCGGGCAGCAGGCGATCCGTCTCCGAAGCCAGCCCTTCCCACAACCGTCCGAACATCCCGGCCAGCGCCGCCGACTCCGGCCTCTCCCCGGCCAGAGCCTCCAGCAGCCCCAGGAGATCCCGCGCCACCGGCGAGTCGAGGACCCCGCGCAGCACGCCCAACCCCCGCGCCCGCAGCAGCAAAACCTCGATGTTCGTCCCGTGCATACGAGAAAGCACTCTACAGCACGCGGGCCGCGGCGTGCTTACCCGCCGAAGAGGCGGGACCAGAAGCCGCGGTTCTTGAGGGCGTTCAGTTCGGCTTCGAGGCGGACGCGATCTTCGGAGAGGGCGGACTTCTCCTCGGTGAGTTTGGTGTGTTGCTCGACCATGCGGCTGCGGTCCTCCTCGAGCCTTTGTTTCTCTTCTTCGAGGGTGGAGATGGTTTTTTCCTGCAGCTCGCGTTGGAACTCGACGAGGTTGAGGCGTTCTATCTCGGACCAGAGCCGGTCTATCTCCGTGCGGGCGGCGTCGCGCTCCTGGCGGACCTCACCGATCTGGCGGGTCCGTTCTTCGAGGCGGGTCTTGTAGTCCTGGCCCTGTTGCAGGAGGCGCTCGTAGCGCTCGAAGGGGACCGCCGGAAGGCGGGAGTTCGTGGGGGGATCCTCCCCGATCAACTCCCCCTCGAAGATCTCCTCCTCCGCGGCCTCGGCACCCAACTCGCGCGCCAGGTTCAGTACCTCGCCGAGAAAGAGGCCCAAGTCCCCGTTCTCCCCCCGCCCGGCCCGAAGCCGGCCATCCTGCACGAAGCGCCGCACCCTCTCCGGGGGAACGTCCAGCACCGCCGCCGCCCCGTTAAGCCCGATGCGCTCTTCGCCC
>JACDFX010000411.1 GCA_013815575.1 Rubrobacter sp. | reverse complement strand
GTGGCGCGCAACGAGGTACGAGTCAGTCCGCTGTGGGCACAGCCTTGTCGGGCCTACAACGTCCAGATCGAACTGGACCCCCGTACCAAGTCGTTGCTCGAGAAAATACAGCAGAGCCTGAAGCAAGCAGAGCCCAACCTACTGGTGTGTCCTAAGAAGACCCTCCACGTGAGCGTCGCCTGGCTGCTCGCTGTGCATGCGAGCTATCCAGTTCCCAAAGACTCCCTCTGGGAGCGCCACGGAGAGGAGTGGACGGCAGAGCTGACCCGTATCGCGGCCCAAAGCACAGGTTTTCGGATCGCCTTCGAACACGTTGTGGCCACCGACTCCGCCGTGATCGCTCTAGCCCAGCCGGGCGAACCGGTGAACCGCATCCGCGAGATGATCCGCGAACGCCTTCGCTTGCCCTCCGAGACCCGCAACGAGGCGGACCTGGTGCATACCACCCTGTTTCGCTATCGCGGTGCGCTCTCTGATCCGGAAACGTTTCTTGCTAGGCTCGACGGGGACATGAGCGCCGACGCCACTGCCGAGGTCAACGAGTTGGTCGTCTCGAGGGAGTTGGTGTATCCGTCGCTGGAGACGGAAAGGCTTAGGCGCCTCCCGCTCGCTTCCCGGTAAGCGCAATATCACGCTATTCAGGTGCAGGTGCAGGTAAGGGTTGCAAGCAGCTGCGCCGCCTGGAACAGCATCGAAGGGTAGGTAAGCGAACAGAGAATTACCTGCCATGGTGAGGTCCCTTTACCGCTTTCGAGTCTGCTTGCGCGGTACAATATAAGCGACGAGAGTTGCGAGTAAGAGGTGGCTGCGATGGTCGATCTGATGAGCCTGGCCGAGCAGGTGGACAGGGAGTTCATCCTCGCCCGGCGCCGGGCCCGTCTGCACGGTTTCCGGAGGCGTCTGGGTGGTCTATCCGGTACGGGTACGCTCCTTTCGTTCGATAAGGAGCGGCGTCTGGCGCGGGCGTACGGCGGCTTTCGACGGGGCAAGAGCACGGTCGAGGTCTCTCGCATCGTCGGCAGCGCCGGTAAGCACGACCAGTTCGACGACGAGTTCATGCCGCTCCGCCGCGCTTCACCGGAGAGGTGGAAACGCATCGACGCCGCCTTCCGGAGCGGCGCGGAGTTGCCACCCGTGAGCCTCTACGGCCTCGACGGGGACTACTTCGTCCAGGACGGCCACCACCGCGTGAGCGTGGCCCGCTTTCACGGGACGGAGTGGATGGATGCCGAGGTGACCGAGTTCAGGTCGCCAGGGCACTCGGAAAAGGCCGCTGGCGGGGAGAATCTCACGCCGGCCGAGGTGCCTCCCCGCGTGTAGCCTGCGCTAGCGCGGGTGGCCTATTAGGGTGTGATCTCTTGTGGCGGCGGTCAGGCTGCTGGTAGACCATGGCACCCCGGAACGCGAGGTCTGCGAGGAACAGGGGCCGGTGCGGTCTCTCTTGCCCTGAGGCGGTCCTGGGCGGCGGAGAAGCGGTAGAGCGGGTTACAGGAGACGGCCTGGCGGCCCGCCTCTGTGGCTTCGGCGTTGAACGAGGCGAGGCCCGAGTCGCAGCCGGGGATACGGACCCGAAGATCCTTGGCGGTCGGGCCGAACGTGTCGTGCCCGGCGCGGGAGCGGTCCCAGGGGACTACCCGCGTGAGCTTCGGGGTTCTGTGTGACGGCTGGTTACTCGCCCTGGCCGGCGAGCGCCTTGTCGAAGCGGCCGATCTTGCGGGAGGCCTTGTTGGGATGGATGATCCCCTTCGAGGCCGCCTGGGCGAAGGCCCCTTGAGACTCGTCGCGGAGGCGCTGGGCGGCTTCCCCGTCGCCTGAATCCATGGCCTTGTAGAAGTTTTTGGAGAGGTTCCTCAAACGGGTCCTCTCGCCACGCTTCTGCTCGAAACGTTTCACGCTCTGTTTGTCGCGTTTGGATGGTGCGGGCACGCTGCTCCTCCGTATGATACTTGCGTAACCGGCAGAATGTAACACACGCGGAGCAAAGGGGCAATCATGGTAAACTCCGGCGGTGAAAAACATCGAGCGGACCCGCAATTTCTGCATTATCGCGCACATCGACCACGGCAAGAGTACGCTGGCGGACAGGCTGTTGGATCTGACCGAGGCCGTCGCCGAGAGGGATCGGATGGACCAGATCCTGGACACCATGGAGCTCGAGCGCGAGCGCGGCATAACCATCAAGGCGCAGGCCGTCCGCCTCCTCCACAAGCGCGACGACGGCGACTGGATGCTCAACCTCATCGACACCCCGGGCCACGTGGACTTTACGTACGAGGTTTCCCGCGCGATCGCGGCCTGCGAGGGCGCCGTCCTGGTCGTTGACGCGAGCCAGGGCATCCAGGCCCAGACGCTGGCGAACCTGTACCTCGCGATGGAGCACGACCTGGAAATCATCCCGGTCCTCAACAAGATAGACCTCCCCGTCGCCGACGTGCCGGCCGCCACAGAAGAGCTCGTCGAGCTTCTCGGGGTCGAGGAGGACGAGATACTCAAGATCTCCGCCAAGACCGGCGAGGGTGTCATCGACGTCCTCAACACGATCGTGGACCGGGTCCCGCCGCCGACCACCCGGGGCGAGCAGACGCGGGCCCTGATCTTCGACTCCTACTACGACCCATACCGGGGCGTTATCTCCCTGGCCCGCCTCTTTGACGGCGAGCTTAGCAAGGGCGACACTGTCCAGGCGATGGGCACCGAAGAGCAGTTCGAGCTTCTGGAGGTAGGCTGCTACTCTCCCAAACCCACCGCCCTGCCGACGCTCAGGCCTGGCGAGGTCGGGTACATCGTTGCCGGCCTCAAGGACATCGAGGCCCTGCGCGTCGGCGACACGGTCACGAAGACCAAGGACCCCGCCACCGAAGCGCTCCCC
>JACDFX010000410.1 GCA_013815575.1 Rubrobacter sp. | reverse complement strand
ATCTCTGTCCGGCTCAGGGGGTTGCCGGGATCTCCTTTCGGGACCTCCACCCTGGACTTGAGGTGGCGGCCGTCGGTCGTCTCAACTTCGACTAGGCCGATCCATCGTTTCGGGTAGGCGGCGTCGATCTCGGGGTCGAGGACCATCTCGACCCTGTCGTGGAATGCGCGGATCTCGGGATCCCGGATGCTCTCTTCGGTGAAATCGTCGATCCCGGCGGCACCGCGCAGGGCGATGAGGGCGAGGACGAAGCCCATCGAGAACTTTGCCTGGTGGACGGTCCGGGGGTCCGTGACCGGTCCCAGCACGTCTATTGCCGCCTGGTGGACCTTGGTTCGGACGCGCGAGATCCGGTCGGCGGTGAGGCCGTTTTCCTGCAGGGCCTGGAGCAGGGCGTCGGCCGCCGGGTGGGTGTGGCGGCAGGAGGCGTGGAACTTGAAGGAGGTGTCGAGCACGGCCCAGCGCTCCCCGAGATCTTCGACGAGTCGCTCGGGACGCGCGTCAGACGACATCCCGGCCGCCATGCCCTGTGGTCCTTCCAGGACATGGGTCGCGCCGGTGAACCCGTCGCGGGCAAGGTAGGCGGCGAGGAGGCCGTCGGCGGCGGCCTTGGCGGTATGCAGTTGCTTGGAGTCCGCGGCGTCGCGCAGGAACTCCCAGAGACCGGCCGCCTGCGTTCCGGCAGATCCGAGGGCCTGTAGCATGGTCTCCGCGTCGGCGCCGAGCAGGCGCGCGACGGCCGCCGCCGCCGCGAGCGTGCCCGCGGTGCCGGTCGTATGAAAGATCTGGTAGTGGGAGCGGCCGAGAAAGGTCCCGACACGGACGCCGGTCTCGTAGCCGACTACCGAGGCGGTTATAAAGTCTCGGCCCGAGGCCCCGGTCTGCTGGGCGGCGGCGAGCGCCGCAGGAAAGACCACGGTCGCGGGATGGAAGACAGACTCGTTGTGGACGTCGTCCTGCTCCACGACGTGCGAAGAGGCCCCGTTTACGAGTGCCGCGAAGAGGGGGGAGGACCGCCCGCGCGAGACCAGTATCTCGCTCGGGCCCCCGGAAGGGCCCATCGTCTCCGCGAACCGTTCCAATGCCTCGACCGGCCTGGCGTCCCTGCCAGCCAGGGCCGAGGAGATCCAATCCAGAAACAGGTCCTCCGTCCGGGCCACGACCTCTTCGGGTATGTCCTCGAACCGCAGGTCGGCGAGGTAGGAGGCGAGTTGGCGCGTCTCGCCGGTCGTCGTGGTGGTGGTGTACGGCGTCACTTCTCTTCCTCCAGGGTCGGGTAGACGGGTTGTGGGGCCTGGCCGCTCTTGTAGACCATGAGGGTGCGCTTGAACGTGATCACGGCGGTGCCGTTCTGGTTGTACCCGGTGGTCTTGACCGTCACGATCCCGACGTTGGTCCGGGACTTCGACTCCCTCTTCTCGAGAACCTCGGACTGGGAGTAGATCGTGTCCCCCTCGAAGACCGGCGCCGGCAGCCGCACCTCGTCCCAGCCCAGGTTGGCGAAGACGTTCTGGGAGACGTCCGTCACGCTCTGGCCCGTAACCAGCGCGAGCGTGAAGGTCGAATCCACGAGCGGTCGGCCGAACTCTGTCTGGGCGGCGTAGTGGTGGTCGAAGTGTATCGGCGCGGTGTTCTGGGTGAGCAGCGTGAACCAGATGTTGTCTGTCGTGGTGACCGTTCGCCCAAGCGGGTGCCGGTAGACGTCCCCAACCTCGAAGTCCTCGAAGAACCGTCCCCGCCAACCTTCCTTTAACGCCATGCGCGTTCTCCTCCACCCTCGTCGAGTACTTTCCGGTACAACAGCGCCTTCCCACACAATGTACGTACATATTACTTCTGGTGCCCGGTTTGTGTCAATGGAATCTGCGAGTCCCGGGGTTTGTTGGGCGTTGCGTTGGTCGGGGGCGCGCGCAAAGGGAAGGCCTGTGGAGCCCGGATGGTAACATCATGTGTCATATGGTTGAGAGATCCGGGACAAATCAGGGACGGGGCGCGCCGGCGTACAGGCGTCTCTACGCCGAGTTGCGGGGTGCCCTCGAGAAGGGTGAGTTCCGGGAGGGGCGTCGGATGCCGACGGAGGCCGAGCTCTGCCGGAGGTACGGCGTCAGCCGCCACACGGTGCGGCAGGCGTTCCAGGATCTCGTCGCCGAGGGGCTGGTCTACAGGGTCCCCGGGCGCGGCACTTTCGCCACACACCTCTCGGAGCGCGGCAGGTACTTGAGGTCCATCGGTACGGTCGAGGACCTGATGGAGTGGTCAGACACGAGTGTGGAGCTTTTGCGCCCGATCTCCGTCCAGGAGGACGAGGAGGCGGCCCGGCTCCTCGGGCTGCGGACACCGGAGGTGGCGCTGCTGGTGATGCGCCGCCACCACGACGGGCTCCCGTTCGTGCTTACGCGGGTCTACCTTGCCCCGGCGCTTGGAACGTACCTCGTAGAGAAGGACGCTTTCGCCCAGAGTCTCCCGAACGCGACCGTAATCGGCGCCATCGAGCCGCTGCTCGAACACCCGATCTCCGGCGCGAGCCAGGAGATAACGGCCGAACCCTTACCCGCCGATGTGGCCGGCATGATCGGGAGCGCCCCCGGCGAGCCGAGCCTGCGCGTACAGCGCCTGTACTTCGACACCCGCGAGACCCCCGTCGAACTCGCGATCTCCCACTACCATCCAGACCGCTACTCCTACCGCATCGAGCTGCGCCGCCGCCTCTAGCCGCCCCGCTGAGAGCACACCCAAAAACCACAGGTGTTTGACACCCAATATTTGTACGTACATAATGATTCTGTAACCGACAGTGTTCCAGGGGCGTCCGTTGCATGAGCGGTGCGGACGGTGGGAAGGGGTTGAGGGTTTGGCGACGAGCGTCGGGG
>JACDFX010000409.1 GCA_013815575.1 Rubrobacter sp. | reverse complement strand
GCCCTGGAGAGGACCTGAGCCTCCATGTCCTCTATCTTGACGCGTGCGAGGCGCCCGAAGCGGCCGGCGAACGAGAGCATCCCGCCCGGGTCCTGGGTGTGGACGTGAACGTTCACGGTGTCCTCGTCGGCGATGACCAGCACGCTCTTGCCGGCGGAGTAGACGTGCTCCTCAAACTCGTCAGAGCTGCCCGAGAAGCCGGAGACGACGAACTGGGTGCAGTAGCCCCAGCCCTCTTCTTCGGCGTGAATGGCGGTCAGGTCCGGGGCGTCTTCTTCGGCCTCGTAGGAGCTTTCGATCTCCTCGCCCGTAACGCAGGCGTAGAGGCCGTCGAGGATAACCGCGACGGCGAGGCCGCCGGCGTCCACCACCCCGGCGTCGCGCAGCACGTCGAGCAACTCGGGCGTCCTGCGGACCGACTCGTGGGCCTCCCGGGCGGCGGCCTGGATGACGGCCGGCAGCCCTCTCTCTCCCCCGTCGACGACCTCCCCGGCGGCGCGCGCCGCGTCCTTGACCACCGTAAGCATAGTCCCCTCGACCGGCTCCCGAACGGCGGCGTAGGCCCTCTCTCTCGCCCCGTCGAGGGCGGCGGCGAAGGTGGCGGCGTCGAGGGTCCGGCGGGTGGCTAGAACGTCGCAGGCGCCCCGGATCATCTGCGAGAGGATCACACCGGAGTTCCCCCTCGCGCCCATGAGCGCGGCTCGCGCCACCGCCCGGCTCGCCTCCTCCGGGCCGGCATAATCGGCCTCGGCGGCGTCCTTGAGGGTGGATTCCAGGGTGAGCAGCATGTTCGTGCCCGTGTCGCCGTCGGGGACGGGGTAGACGTTGAGGGCGTTGATCCTGGCGACCTGGGCCTTGAGCGCCGCGTGGGCCGCGGCCCCCAGTGACGACACCTTTACCGCCATTGCATCCTACCCTTTTGCTGTGTCTCCACCGCGCTCCTCGCGTGCCCGTCCGGGAGAACCCGAAAGCCCTCCGCGGCCCTATTCGTCCGCAACGATCTGGTACAATCCCTGCCCGACGCCCGGAGCCGGCCTATGGCGGCGCACGGGGTCCCTAAATTCGACCGGTATCCTAGCACAGGAGAAATTGAAGTGGCTAAGACCTGCTATTCCTGCGGAAAGAAGCCATCGTACGGCAACGCGAGGAGCCACTCCCTGCGCGCGACGCGCCGCCGCTGGAACCCGAACCTGCAGAAGGTCCGCATCCAAGAGGGCAGGACGACGAAGCGCGTGTGGACCTGCACCTCCTGCCTGAAGGCCTTCAAGGTCCAGAAGGCCGTCGCGAACACCCCCGTCGTCGAGAACGTCTGACGCACGAACGGCGCGGGGGCGGTTCGCGAACCGCCCCCGCCAAACAGGAAGATCCCTGTAGAGGCGCCCCGGTGGGGCGTCTCTACGCGTTGGGGGTGGCCTCTGAAGCGTGTGCGGCCCCCTGTTTGATGCGGGGCATCAGGTCGGCCATCTCAATGGCCGAGACGGTCGCCTCGAAGCCCTTATTGCCCATCTTGGTGCCGGCCCGCTCTATGGCCTGCTCTATCGTCTCGGTGGTGATGACGCCGAAGATGGTCGGGACGCCGGTCTCCAGCGCGACCGAGGAGATGCCCCCGGCGGCGCCGTTAGCGACGTAGTCGAAGTGGGCGGTGGAGCCCCGAATGACCGCGCCCAGGCAGATCACGGCGTCATAGCGGCCCGTAAGCGCCATCCCCCGCGCGGCCAGCGGTATCTCGTAAGAACCAGGCACCCAGACCACGTCCACCGCCCCGGCGTCGCCGCCGTGGCGCCGCACCGCGTCGAGCGCCCCGTCCAGGAGCGCGTTGACGATAAAGTCGTTGAAGCGGGAGGCGACGATCCCGAAGGATCGGCCGCCCGCCGAGAGCATGCCTTCTATGTGGTTGGCGCCGTCTTCCCGCCGCACCGTGATACCCCTAGATCTTGTCGAAGACGTGGTTGAGCTTCTCGCGCTTGGTCTTTAGGTAGCGCTCATTGTGGCCGTTTGGCTCCATCTCCAGGGGGACGCGCTCGGAGATCTCCAACCCGAAGCCCCGCAACCCGACGACCTTCGTCAGATTGTTGGTGAGGAGCCGGATGCGCTTCAGATCCAGATCCTTGAGGATCTGGGCGCCCGTGCCGTAGTCGCGGAGGTCCGGCGCTAGGCCTAGCTTCTGGTTGGCCTCGACGGTGTCCATGCCTTCGTCTTGGAGGTGGTAGGCCTTTATCTTGTTGAGGAGGCCTATTCCGCGGCCCTCCTGCTGCAGGTAGACGATGACGCCCTCGCCCTCGCGGGCCACGAGCTCCATCGCCGCCTCCAACTGCTCGCCGCAGTCGCAGCGCAGGGAGTGAAGCGCGTCGCCGGTTAGGCAGGCCGAGTGGACGCGCACCAGCACGTCGTCTTTGCCCTCCGGCTCGCCGATTATGAGGGCGAGGTGGGTTAGGTCCTCGATCTCGCTCTCGTAAGCCCTCAGGCGGAACTCGCCGAAAGGTGTAGGCAGCTTCGTCTCAACGGCGCACTTGACCTGGGTCTCGTAGGCGTGACGGTACTCGATGATCTGGGCCGTCGTCACCAGTTTGACGTCGTGCTCTGCCGAGAACTTCTCGAGGTCCGGTACCCGGGCCATCGTACCGTCTTCCTTCATGATCTCGCAGATCACCCCCGCCGGCTTGAGGCCGGCGAGACGCGCGAGGTCAACCGCCGCCTCGGTCTGCCCCGCCCGCTGCAGGACGCCGCCGCTCTTGGCCCGCAAAGGGAAGACGTGTCCGGGCATCACGAGGTCCTCGGGGCCCGTGGCGTCGTCCACGGCCACGCGGCAGGTGTGGGCCCGGTCGGCGGAGGAGATGCCGGTGGTGATGCCCTCCCTCGCCTCTATGGAGACGGTG
>JACDFX010000408.1 GCA_013815575.1 Rubrobacter sp. | reverse complement strand
TCCGCGAAGGCCTCGCAGGGCTGCGACCTCGTGGTCTCGGCCTCGGCCTTCTCCCGCGTCCTGCGGCGGGTGGCGTCCGCTCGCAGCTTGTCCAAACCAGCGTTCTTTTTGGTAAACCGACCGGGGCGACGACCCCGAAGGAGGTTCGTGATGGAGGGAAACCCTCTCGAGCGGCGCATCTCGTTGGGAGAGAT
This sequence comes from Rubrobacter sp., assembly GCA_013815575.1. Classification (GTDB taxonomy): domain Bacteria; phylum Actinomycetota; class Rubrobacteria; order Rubrobacterales; family Rubrobacteraceae; genus Rubrobacter_D. The sequence continues at coordinate 2,686 of JACDFX010000408.1, read as the reverse complement.
GCCTCTATGGAGCTGGCTGGTAGTGGCGCTTCTGCTGGCGATGCTCTTCGCCCTTCTCTCCGCCAGCGGGGCACTGCTTGCACCCTTTCTCGGACAGGCGGCGGAGGCTACCGACTACCTGCACGAGTTCGCCCACGACGGGCGCCACCTGCTCGCCGTCCCCTGCCACTAGGAGTTCGGCGAAATGGTTGCGTCGTGTCTGCGCCGGGGGCTGGTCGCCGGGTTGCTGGCGGGCCTTCTTGCGGGGCTTTTCGCGTTGTTCGTCGGGGAGCCGTCCGTCGATCAAGCCGTCCGGCTAGAAGAGGCGGCCGCCGGCGGTGCGCACGAAGAGGAGGTCTTCGGCCGCTCGACCCAGAAGGTGGGGCTCTTTTTTGCAACGAGACTCTCGGGATCTTTCGTCGGCGGGTTGTTCGGGCTGGCGTTCGCGTACTTCCGCGGTCGCCTGGCGGGCGGTAGCGATTGGGACCGCAGCCTGTCTCTGGCGGCGGCGGTCTTCGCCGGGGCGGTCCTGGTGCCCTTCCTCAAGTACCCGGCCAACCCTCCCACCGTAGGGGAGCCCGCCACCGTCGGAGCCCGCATAGCCGCTTACCTCGCGATGGTTGCGCTTTCCCTGCTCGCGACCCTGGCGGCCTGGTACGTGTCCAGGCTGCTCAGGAGACGGGGGGTGAGCCCTCTCGTGCGCCAGGCGGCGGTAGGAGCGGGGCTCGTGGTTGTCGTGGCGGGGCTATTCGCGGGTCTTCCGGCCGCCGCTGACCCTGGAGGGTTCCCGGCTGGGCTGCTATGGAACTTCCGGCTTTGGGCACCCAGGTCGTATTGTGGACGGGGCTCGGCGCCGTCTTCGGCGCGCTCTGCGAGCGGGCGAACCGTAAGCAGCCGCTCTGACCTTATAAGGAGAATGCGCGCGGCTTCTCGAACGCCGCGCGATCACCCCCTACAGGTCTTGGACCAAAACCGAAGCCGCCAATGCACCCCCCAGCGCGTGGGAGGTCCCGTCCTCATCTTCGACGGTGACGACGCCGTCGAGAGCGCGGACTTCCTCCACCTCTAGCAGCCGACCGGGGACGAGCCCGCGCTCCCCCAGGTAGGTCAGCGTGGGTGCGTCTTCGCGGCCGACCCGTGAGATTCGGACGCGGTCACCGACCGTGGCTTCGCTTAGAGGACGGGAGTCTTCCTGCGCCAGGGCGCCGTCGGCTTTTGGGATGGGAGCCCCGTGGGGATCGCGATCGGGGTGCCCCAGAAGCTGCGCCAGGCGATCTGTGAACTTGTCGGAGACGGTGTGCTCGAGGCGCTCGGCCTCTTCATGCACCTCCTCCCAGGAATATCCTAGGTGCTCGAGCAGGAAGGTCTCGATGAGCCGGTGGCGGCGCACCAGCCGCAGGGCCTCGGCATGCCCCCTTTCGGTGAGCGAAGCCCCACGGTAGCGCTCGTGCCTGACCAATCCCATCTCCTGCAAGCGGCCGAGCATCCTGGTGACAGAGCCAGGCGCAACGGAGAGTCGGGCTGAGACATCGTTGGTGGAGACGTCACCAGACCCGCTTAGCTCCCACAGGGCCTTCAGGTAGTCGCCGGTCGAGGTGGAGAGTGGTTGGGCTACCTTAAAATCTGCCATGATTCCAGATTCGATTGTACAGCACGACCTTCTCGAACACGGCGAGGTCGAGTGTCAACGGCAGCTCCTCCTCGTTGGCTAAAGCCAACGCATAAACTCGACACTCACTGTCTTCAGCCTCAAAGTTTCCTTGGTAATCGCGCGACAAATCTCTTGACAGGAGACGCCCCCGAAGGTATTTTGCCTTTAGCTAAAAAATATGTGAGTAAGATACAAATTGCTGAGGAGGGTTCCGATGAGCGAAGTGAAGAAGCAAAGCATCTCGTCCCGGGACTCCTTGCGGGTCGCGGGGGCTCTGGGTGCCTCCGTGGGCGTCTCCGGTGCGCTTGTGGATGCCACTATGGGCTAGGTGTACGGCCACGCAGGGGCCGCCCACGGCGGGAGATGGTCCGGCGGTCGGGGGCGCCCGGGCGAGTTGGATCGGGATTTTTCACGGAGGTGAGGTAGATGAAGGAAACGGTCCAGAGGTACTCGCGCAGGGACTTCTTAAGGCGGCCGGGGTCACGGGCGCCGTGGGAGTTTCGGGGTCCCTGCTAGGGGCGTAGGTGGCACGCTTTCCATGCGTTGGACGAGTCGTTGGCGAGCTCGATCTTCGTGCAGGGTTTTCTGGAGAGTAGAGATTGAGAGGAGTTCTGAAGTGACAAAAAACGGCGAACCAAAAACGGCGAACCAACCATTAGTGTTCCACACGCGCCGCTGATCCACGATCCAGCCTCAGGAGGCTCGTGTGGAGGGCAATGGGGACAGTGACCTTCGTCGCCGTGATGTTCGTCCTGGATTTATAGCTTAAGAGGTTCTTTGGGACGAGAGGCGCGATCACACAGAGGCGTGACGGTGAGCGAGAGCGGGAGGTTCCTGATTCAGTTTTGCTTGAGTATACGAGAGCAAGTAAACTCGATGTCAAATCGACGTAACCTACGGAACTCACTTAGAATGGAGGTGCGGTATGGCTCTTGAGGATTACCTGGAATCTGAGGTGGTGGTGGCCGTCGCGGCGACCGCGGCGGTCCTTTCGCCGCGGGTGCGGGGGGTACTACGGCGCGGCGCGGTCTACGGGATAGCGGGGGTGCTCAGGGC
>JACDFX010000407.1 GCA_013815575.1 Rubrobacter sp. | reverse complement strand
GGCGGGGGGTTCACGTAGGCCTGCTCGTCGGTCTTGACCTCGAGGGCGAGGTCCGGGCTCGGGGTGTCGAACTGCTGGACGGGGAACTTCTGAGCGGCGTTTTGCATGTAGAGGGACCAGATGTCCAGGGGGTAGTTTTCGCCGTTGATCTCCTCGAGGCCGTTTATGTTGACCATCGGGCGCCGCTGGTTCGGGTAGCCGACCCAGACGCTCGTCGAGAGCTGCGGGACGAAGCCGACGAACCACGCGTCGATAAACTCGTTGCTCGTGCCCGTCTTGCCGGCCGCCGGGCGTCCGATCTCGGCTTCGAGGTCGTGGTAGTAGCTGGCCGTTCCCCGCTCGACCACGCCGCGCAAAGACTCGGTGACGACGGCCGCCTCGTCCCTGCTGAGGGCCTCATCCCCCACCAGACGGTGCTCCTCGACCGTCTCTTCATCGCCGTTCTCCTCGCGGGTCACCTTCTGAACCAGGTAGGGCTCCATGTGGGTGCCGGCGTTGGCGAAGGTCGAGTAGGCAGACGCCATCTCCAGCGGCGTCACCCCGATCCTCAATCCCCCGATGGCGGTAGAGGGGTAGGCGTCAAGCTCGCTCTCTATACCGAGCTCGTGGGCCATGTCCACCACCCTCTGCAGGCCGAGGTCCAGGGCGAGCTGCACGAAGACCGTGTTGTCCGAGTCGGCCATCGCCTTCTCCAACGTGATCGGCCCGCGCTCTATAAAGTCGTAGTTGTCCACGACGTAGGGCTCTTCGCCCCCACCCATCGGCACTTCGAGGTGCTCTGAAACGTACATCGTCTCGGGCGAGAGACCCTGGTCAACGGCCTCGGCGTAGACGAAGGGCTTGAACGAGCTGCCCGATTGGCGGTGGGCCTCCGTCGCCAGGTTGAACTTGACCTGCCTGAAGTCCGAGCCGCCAACCATCGCCCTGACCGCCCCCGTACCGGGGTCCACGGATACCAGCGAGGCCGAAGGATCCCCGACCGAGGGGTCCACGACGGAATCGACCGCATCATCGGCCATCTGCTGCAGCCCGGGGTCGAGGGTCGTGTAGATCTTGAGCCCACCCTCGTAGATCGCATCGTCCCCGTACTCCCTCGCGAGCTCCCTTCGGACGGCGTTTAAAAAGTACTCGTTGTCGTTCTCGTACTCCACACGCCCCCGGCTCAACTCCAGGTCCGTCTTTACGGCCTCGTCGTGTTCTTTCCGGGTCAGATAGCCGTACTCGAGCATCCGGCCGAGGACCACGTCGCGCCGCTTTTTGGACGTTTCGGGGTCGGCGAAGGGGTCGTAGACACCTGGGAGGTTTATGATGCCGGCCAGGAGCGCCGACTCGGGGAGCGTGAGGTCGGCGGCTTTTTTGTTGAAGTAGGTCTTGGCCGCGGCCTCGGCGCCGTAGGCGTTCGCGCCGAAGTAGACGGTGTTGAGGTACTGCTCCAGGATCTCCCCCTTAGAGTGCTCCTTCTCGTACTGCCAGGCGAGCGACCCCTCGACGAACTTCCTCTGGAACGAAGGGATGTAGCGGTCCTCCTGGGCGATGTACGTGTTCTTGATGAGCTGCTGCGTAATCGTCGAGCCGCCCTCCTGGATGGAGAGGGTCTTCGCGTTCTCCACGGCGGCTCGGCCGATGGCCTCGAAGTCGAGGCCCCGGTGCTCCTCGAAGCGGTGGTCCTCTATGGCGACGACGGCGTCCTGGAGGGTAGGGTCGATCTCGTCGAGGCCCACGACGAAGCGGTTTTGAACCCCGTAGAGCTGCTCGACGACCTCGCCGTTGGCGTCGTAGACGGTGGAGGTCTGGGCGAGCTCCGTGGAGCGGTAACTGTCGAGCTCCGGCATCTCCTCGGCAAAGGCCCTGTAGGTATTGGCGGCGCTGATAAAGAGGACCAGGGTGGCGAGGACCGTCGCCGCGCAGAGGAGCAAGAAGATGTTCCTGATCCTCTGCAGAGCTTTCCCCCCGCCCCTGCGCGTCCGGCGCCGGTGGCGGCCGATCCTGACAAGGTCGCCGTTCTGCATCGAGCCGCTATTATACAAAACGGCCGCCCCAAACCGGAAAAGGAGACGCCATCACCCCTTCGCACCTCCCCAGAGAAGACTTCCCAGCCCTCGCCGACAACGACTTCGCCTACCTGAACTCCGGCGCCAGCGGCCCCCCGCCCCGCCGCGTCATCGAGGCCATGCGCGAGGCCGACGACCTCTGCTCAGGCCCAGCCTACCTGGAGGGCGCGGGCCTCTTCGCCCGCCAGGCCGACGCCAACGCCCGCGCCCGCGAGGCCGCCGCCAGCCTCGTGAACGCCGGCCCGAACGACGTCGCCCTCACCCAGAACACCACCCACGGCATGAACCTCGGCGTCGCCGCCATCGACTGGCGACAGGGCGACGAGGTAGTCTCGACCGCCACAGAACACCCCGGCTGCCTCATGCCGCTGCACGTGGCGGCCCGCCGCTTCGGCATGAAGGTCAACCTCGTCTCAACCCCGATAACGCCGGAGAAGATAGAGGCCGCCCTGACCCCGCGCACGCGCCTCATAGCGCTCTCCCACGTGGACTGGACCAACGGCGAAGTGCTGCCGCTAGAAGAGATCTGCGCCCTGGCCCGCGACCGCGGCATCCTGACCCTCGTCGACGGCGCCCAGTCCGTCGGGAACATCCCCGTGGACATCCCCGCCACCGGCGCGGACATGTACGCCTTTACCGGCCACAAGTGGGTGCTCGGCCCGGAGGGCATGGGCGCGTTCTACGTCAGGCCGGGCCTCCCGGTCCACAGCCCGAACGTCGGCTACCTCTCGCTCTCGACTCCCACGGACTTCGACAAGAACGGCGACTACGAGCTCCGTTCCGACGCCAGGCGCTTCGAGGCCTCGACCATGAGCGCCGCGCTCGCGGGC
>JACDFX010000059.1 GCA_013815575.1 Rubrobacter sp. | reverse complement strand
GAGTACTCGCAGGGTGAAGCCCCTGAGGTTGACCGGCTCCTCCGTGGGGTTCTGAACGCTAAAGAACTCTATGCCGCCGCCGTCGTCGGTCAGTTCCACGGTCTCGAGGCGAACGTCCACGTCGCTGGTGTTGTCCTCGACCTCCACGGCCGCGAGGTCGAAGAGGGCCTGGCTAAGGACGGGCTCGGGTGTGTAGCCCTGGAAGAGGTTCGTGATGACGTACCCCTCCCCGCTAGGCGCGAGCATCGCCACAAACGGCGTCACCCCGACCCCGAGCTGGGAGGCCAGAGTGCCGTATTCCCCGTCCGCGAGTTCCCCCGAGCCGCCCGCCGGGCCGGGGGACGAGATGTCGTAGCTAAAGAACTCTATCGTAGGGTACTGGCCGCTGAGTTTCTCCACCGCGTCCCGGACCCCGCGGTCGACCGAGAGCCCCTGCGGGTAGTCAAGCGAGTCCTCGTCCAGCTTGTAGAACTGAACGGCGATCCTGGCCCGCCTGCCGTAAGCCTCGCTGAAGTTCGGCGGGATGGGCTGCTCCGTGTTCAGCGTGAACGGCACGTCCGAGAGCGTCTCCGCCTGGCCCTGCCCGACCGCCACGGCCGACCCCTCCTCGCCCGGCGGCTGTACGGCCGACGGCGTCACGGGGGCCTCGGCCTCCGGCACCGTTGCCTCCTCACCGTCCCCGCCGCACCCCGTTAGCAGGATCACACAGGCCAACACCAGGGACGCGCCGAACCGAGCCAAGAGACCTCTTAGGCCGTTCTTCCGGATAAACCTCTCCCCCGCAGCCCACCGAAGATTGACGTCCGGCGGCGGGTGACCGGCCGGACGTAGGCTAACTTAGCACGGGCGCAAAACGCACGCAACGGAGCCGCGGCGTGCCTCGGCGGGCTTCGGGAGCGGACTTTTTCGGCTACCATTCGGGGATGTCGTGCCCCGGGAGTTCGGGCGCGCAAGCGAGACGTCGGGAGGCGCCAGATGGACCCGCAGAACCCTTACAGGACCAGGAACGCAGGTGGCCTGCGCAAAGAGAACGTCGGCGAAACGGTGAGGCTCGCCGGCTGGGTCCACCGCCGCCGAGACCACGGCGGCCTCATCTTTATAGACCTGAGAGACAGGTGGGGCCTCACCCAGGTCACCTTCCACCCCGATAGGGCAGGGCCCTTCTCCACCGCCGAGACGCTCAGGCCGGAGTGGTCGATCTCCATCGAGGGTGAGGTCACGCCCCGCCCCCCGGGCAACGAGAACCCCGATCTTCCAACCGGGGAGATAGAGGTCCAGGCGACGGACCTGCGCGTCTTGAACCCCTCGGAGACCCCACCCTTCGAGATAGAGCGCGACCGGCCCGTCGACGAGTCCCTGCGCCTGAAGTACCGCTACCTCGACCTCAGGCGCGAGAAAGTGCGGGACAACATCCTCTTCCGCCACAGGGTCGTCAAGCACATGCGCGATTTTCTTGACGCACGCGACTTCGTCGAGATAGAGACGCCGCTCCTGACCGCCTCCACCCCCGAGGGCGCCCGCGACTACCTAGTGCCGGCGCGGCTGTACCCTGGACAGTTCTACGCGTTGCCGCAGTCGCCACAGCAGTTCAAGCAGCTCCTGATGGTCGCCGGCTTCGAGCGGTACTTCCAGATCGCCCGGGCTCTACGCGACGAGGACCAGCGCGGCGACCGCCAACCCGAGCACACCCAGCTCGACCTGGAGATGAGCTACACCACCCAGGACGAGGTGCTCGGCCTCATCGAGGAGCTGTTCACGGAGATAGTCGAGGGCCTGGCCGGAAAGACGATCTACCAGAAACCGTTTCCCCGCCTCACCTACGCCGAGGCTATGGACCGTTTCGGCTCGGACAAGCCCGACATTCGGTTCGGGCTGGAGCTTCGGGACGTCTCGGAGATCGCCGCTACCTCCGGCTTCAAGGTCTTCAGCGGGGCGGTAGGGTCCGGCGGTTCGGTGCGGGGCATCGCGGTTGGCGGCCTCGGTGACCTCTCGCGGGGCAAGATCGAGGGTGACATAACGGACGTAGCCAAGACCGGCGGCGCCCGCGGCCTCGCCTTCATGAAGGTAGAGGCCGACGGCCTCACGGGCCCCATAGCCAAGTTCTTCTCCGACGAGGAACAGAACGGCCTTCGTGAAGCACTCGACGCCGGGGAGGGCGACTACCTGTTCTTCGTGGCGGACAAGGACCCGGTCGTCTTCGAGAGCCTGGGCAGGCTGCGGATGCACTTCCGGGACCGTCTGGGGCTGGCTGACGGGGACACCCTGGGCCTCTGCTGGGTAACGGACTTCCCGCTCTTCGAGTGGAACGAGGACGAGGGTCGGGTCGAGCCGATGCACCACATGTTCACCATGCCCCGCGAAGAGCATCTGGCGCTGCTGGAGACGGAGCCCCTGAAGGTCATAGGCCAACTCTACGACCTGGTCGCCAACGGGACCGAGCTCGCCTCCGGGAGCATCAGAATTCACCGCCCGGACATCCAGCAGCGGGTCTTCGACGTTATCGGGATCGGCGCGGAGGAGGCGGAGCGGCGCTTCGGAGCGATGCTGACCGCCTTCCGCTACGGCGCCCCGCCGCACGGCGGTATAGCGCCGGGCATAGACCGACTCATCATGCTCCTGCGCGACCAGCCGAACATCCGCGAGGTCATGGCCTTCCCGAAGACCCAGGCCGCCCGCGACGAGATGATGGACGCCCCGGGCCCCGTCGCGGAAGACCAACTAAAGGAACTCCACATCGCCCTCCGCCGCCAACCCGACGAACCCCAGGGCTCCGACCCGGCCGCCCGCCCCTCCGAGGGCAACAACTGAGCCGGCCACCGGGCGTCTTGGGCCAGACCCTCTGACGGTATCTTGGGCCCCCCGGAGAAGGAGCATGGTCGAACGCCAGGATGATAGCGAGAAACGTGGGTTAGACGGACGGGTCGCGCTGACGTTCGACGACGGGCCCGACCCCGTCTGGACGCCGCGCGTGCTGGACGCGCTGGAGGAGGCGGGGGTGCGGGCCACGTTCTTCGTGGTCGCGCCGCTCGCGGAACGCCACACCTCGTTGCTCCACCGGGTGGCGGAGGCGGGGCACGAGGTCTCGCTCCACTGCGCCCGCCACCGGCGCCACGACCGCATGACGGCCGACGAGGTCTTCGCCGACGCGGGCGAGGGCCTCCGAACCCTGCGGAGGCTGGGCCACGACCCGGCGGCCTGGCGCACCCCGTGGGGCGTCGTTACGGGGGACACGGTAGAGGCGGCCGCCACCCTCGGCCTCAGGCTCGTCGGCTGGACCGCGGACAGCGAGGACTGGCGGGGTAATACGGCCGGGGAGATGCTCCCCCATCTCGCGCCCGGCGTCCGGCCGGGGGCGGTCGTCTTGATGCACGATGGGATCGGCCCCGGGGCCTTGCGGGTCGGCTGCGGGGAGACCGTCCGGCTGCTAGCGCCGCTCGTCTCCCTGTGCCGCTCCCGCGGGTTCGCGCCCGTGCCCCTGGGCGGGTTACCGGGGCCGGTGCCGGATCGAAACCCCCGGCCCGTGTCGGTTGTATGAGCTTTCCCCTTGCACCCTGGAAGCCGTCGGATAGAGTCAGGCGAATGAGAGCGAGCACCCCCAACCGCAGCCCGAAAGAACGGGCGCCAGCCAGAGACCTCTCGAAGACGCTCGAAGGCATCGCGGCCGGCGCCGCCGCCAGGGACGCGGCACCGGCTTTTCCAGAGAGGCCTGTACGGGATCTCGCCTCCGCCGGAGTCCTCGGCATGACGGCCCCGGGACCCGAAAAGGACCGCGGCGTCCCCTTCGAGGAGGAGTGGCGCGTGCTGCGGGCGGTGGCCGGGGCGGACGGCTCCGTGGGCCGCATCCTCGACGGCCACTTCAACGCCGTCGAGCGCCTCTCCGTCCTGGCCCCCGAACCGCTCCGGTCGGCGGAACTCGGGGCCGTGGCCGCCGGTAGACTCCGCCTCGGCGTCTGGGGCGCTGACCCCATACCGGGTGAGGGGGAGCCGGCGCGCCTCTCCGGAGACGGTGGCAGCATCTCCGGCGTCAAGACGTTCTGCTCGGGCTCTACGGGCCTTGACCGGGCCCTGGTACTCGTGCGCCGCCCGGACGGGACCCCGGGGCCGCCGACCGTCGCATACGTGGACTTGGCGGAGGGCGTGGAGGTGGACACGGGCTGGTTTCGGGGGCCAGGGATGCGCTCCTCGGAGAGCCACCGGGTCGTCTTCGATGGGGCCCCGGTGCTGGCCGTACTGGGCGGGCCGGGAGAGCTCCTGAGCGAGCCGTACTTCTCGCGGGACGCCGTCCGAACCGCCGTCACCTGGGCCGGCATCGCGGACCTGGCCGTGGGCTCGGCCCTCGACGTGCTCGCCGCGAAATCCGCGAACCGGGAACCCGACGACCTGGTCTCGCTGGCGGCCGGCAGGTTGGTGACCGCGCAGGGCACCATCGACCGCTGGCTGGATTTCGCCGCCGCCCGGGCCGACGCCTATCCGGAGGCCTCGCTATCGGGGTTCTCGACCCAGCTTCGGGTGGCCGTCGCGTCCGGCTGCCGGACCATCCTCGACGAGTCGGCAAGGGGCGTTGGCTCGCACCCATTCGCCACCGCGGGCCCCCTCGACCGGGCGAAGAGAGACCTGGAACTCTTCCTCCTGCAGCACCGCCTGGAGCCCGCCCTCGCACGCCGGGGCAGAGAGGCAATCGGCGGCCGCCTATGAGCGGGCGCCTCGACCGCGAGTACTTCGAGGAGCTCTACGCCGCCTCCAGAGACCCCTGGAACTTCGAGACGAGCGACTACGAACGGGAAAAGTACCGCCGCACCCTCGACGTTCTGGGCGGCAGGCGTTTCCGGCGCGCACTCGAGGTCGGGGCCTCCATCGGGGTCTTCACCGAGATGCTCGCGGAAGGGTGCGACGAGCTGCTCGCCGTGGACGTCTCTGAGAAGGCGGTCGCCGCTGCCCGAGAGAGGCTACAAGGTCAGCAACACGTCACGGTGGAGCGCCGGACACTCCCGGAGGAGATGCCGGAGGGTCCGTTCGACCTGATCCTGGCCTCCGAGGTTTTGTACTACTTTACGCGGGAAGAAATGATCGCGATGCTGTACGGCTTCGAGACGATGCTAGCGCCGGGAGGCGCCCTTCTCGCCGTACACTGGCGCCGCGAGACGCGGACCTACCCGCTTCAGGGAGACGAAGTACACGAGCTCCTCGCATCCCACACCAGCCTGGCCTTGACGGAGTCCGTGTCCGAACCGGACTACCGCCTCGACCTCTTCGAGAACCGCCGTTGAACCGAAACGCGCGTCTCGTCATCGTCGGCGGTGGGCCCGCCGGCCTCGCCACCGCGAGGGCCTACCGCGGCGCCGGCGGCCTGGCCCGAGTCACGATCCTCTCCACCGAACCCTACCCCCCGTATAACCGCCCCCCGCTCACGAAAGACTTCTTGCGGGGAGAGTCCGGTCGGGAAGACCTGCCCATAGAAGCCGAGGGCTGGTACCGGGAGAACAACGTCGAGCTGCGGCTCACCACCGTGGTCGAGTCCCTCGACCGCGAACGGGCCGTGGTCGAGACCGACGCGGGAGGACGATTTTCCTATGATGCGTGCGTCCTCGCGACGGGCTCCGAACCGATACGCATCCCCGTGCCCGGCGCCGACGACCCGGAAGTACTGACCATGCGGACCCTCGAGAACTCCGCCCGGCTGCGGGGTCGGGTCGGTAAGGGCGACAGTGCCGTGGTAGTCGGGAGCGGGTTTATCGGGTGCGAGGCGGCGGCCTCACTCTCGCTGCGGGGGGCGGACGTAACGCTCGTGAGCCTGGAGGAGATCCCGCAGGGGGAGCGACTCGGTGAGGAGGCCGGGAATCGCATCCAGGGCTGGCTTGAGGGCTACGGCGTGGGCCTGCGCCTGGGCACGAGCCTTGAGGGTATCGAGCGCCGGAACGGCGGTTACTCGGTCGCGGTGGAGGGCGGAGATGACATTTCGACCGGCACGGTCCTCTTCGGAACGGGCGTGAAGCCGCGCCTCGGGCTCGCGGAGGGGGCCGGGCTGGAGGTGAGCGGGGGCGTGGTCACGGACTCGTCTATGCGCACGAGCGCGCCCGGCGTCTTCGCCGTCGGGGACATCGTTAGCGCCTACAACGAGTCGGCCGGCCGGCACGTGAGCGTCGAGCACTGGGGGGACGCCCTGGAGCACGGGCGCGTCGCCGGAACGGTGATCGCTGGCGGCGAGGCCTCGTGGAGCATGGCGCCCGGCTTCTGGTCCACCATCGGGGACAACACCCTCAAGTACTGGGCCTGGGACGGCGGCTGGGATGAGTACGCCCACGAAGACAGGGGCGACTCCTTCGTCGTCAGGTACGGCAAGGAAGGGGTGCTCGTCGGCATACTCACCCACGGCGCCGATGAGGACTACGAGAACGGTCGCGCACCCATCGAGCGGGGGGACCCCTTCCCCGGGTGAGGCCCGCGGCGCCCAACCCACTCCTTCGGGCCAGCATCGTCGTGCCCGCGCGCGACGAGGAGGGGCTCATCGGTGCGTGCCTGACGGCACTCGCCGCGCAAACGAACGTCGACCCGGAGGAGTACGAGGTGCTCCTGGTGCTCGACCGTTGCACCGACGAGACCGAAGCACGGGCCACTGAGGTCGCCGCCGCCAACCCGAAGTTGCACCTCTACTTGCTGGAGGGTCCGGGGGCGGGCTCCGGGTTGGCCCGGCGGGTTGGGATGGAGTCGGCGTGTGGGCGCCTGCTGGCCACCCGGGGCCCCCGGGGCCTGATCTGCTCGACCGACGCCGACACGGTCGTGGCACCCGACTGGATCGCCGGACAACTGCGGGCCGTAGAGGCGGGTGCCGAAGCCATCGGCGGGCGAATCGACCTGGCCGACGACGGTACCCTGTCACCCGACATCCTGAGCCTGCACGCCACGAACAGCCGGCTGCGACACGAAAGGCTCCTGACAGAGCCCGACCGCGCCGGCAGAACGGAGCACTGGCAGTTCTCCGGCGCCTCACTCGCCCTTACGGCGGGGGCCTACAGGCTGGTCGGCGGGCTCGACCCCCTAGAATCTCTCGAAGACGAGCACCTGGAGCGGCTGCTGCGCCAGAACGGCATCCCGATAGAACGCCTCCTCTCTGTCAGGGTCACGACCTCACCCCGCCTGGAGGGACGCGCCAGCCGCGGCCTCGCCCACGACCTCTCGCTCATGGCCGTCAGGCATCAGGCGCCGGCAGCGGGCGGACCTGACACCTGAAACGCGGTGGTTCCCTACGCTTTCTCTTCCCTATATTCCTGGATGCTCTCATACACTTCGTCTGGAAACTGCAGTTGCTGGTACGGGTTGCAGGCGTCGGGGTCGTCGGGGTTCGGGCAGATGGGGAAGTCCTGCTGGGCCTGGTACTCCAGGATCTTGTCGCGCTTGGGCGGGCTGTAGCCCTTCTCCTCGACCTGCTGCACGAGCGCCTTCATCTCCTGCTCGCCGGCGTCGTGGTCCTGGGTAAGGAGCCCTACGAGCTCCTCGTTGTCGACAAAGTGGCGCCCGATCATGGCGAAGACCAGCCGCCCGTAGTGGCCGATGTCCTCCCCGTTCTCCAAAGCGTCGAGCATGTGCCCCATCATCGGGCTCTGTCGAAGATCCTCTACCGCCATACACGTTCTCCTCTCTCGGTTTCCACGGGTAGGGTAGGGCCCGCCTCCTCATTCACGGTGAAAGGCGCCACAAGTAGCCCGACGGGTTTCTAACCGAAGGCACCGTCGAAGAGCCGCGGCAGGACCTCGCCGGCCTTCCCCCGCAGCGAGAAGCCCGCGTGCGCCGCGAGCGGCG
>JACDFX010000406.1 GCA_013815575.1 Rubrobacter sp. | reverse complement strand
AACCAGAGCTCCAGCCCGTCCGGGTCGAAGGGGACGCCAGCGTAGCCCATCGCCGTCAGCACCCGGCCCCAGTTCGCGTCCTCGCCGAAGACCGCGGCCTTCACCAGGCTGCTGCCGACCACGCTCTTGGCGAGCGCCACCGCCGTCTCTTCGCCCGCGGCGCCCTCGACGACGACCTCGACGAGCCGGGTCGCGCCCTCGCCGTCGCGGGCGATCTCCCTGGACAGCTCCCGGGCGACGGCCTCGACGGCCCCGGCGAAGGCCGGATAGTCGGGTGAGTCTGATGCCAGCGGCTCGTTTCCGGCGGCGCCGTTGGCGAGGAGGAGGGCCATGTCGCTCGGCGAGGTGTCGCCGTCCACCGTAACGCGGTTGAAGGTGAGATCCGTGGCCCGCCCCAGGGTCTCCCGCAGGCATTCGGGCTCCACGGCGGCGTCGGTGGTCAGGAAAGCGAGCATCGTGCCCATGTTCGGGTGGATCATGCCGCTCCCCTTGGCCGTCCCGCCTACCGTAACGGTCTTCCCCCCGACCTCAATCTCCACCGCGGCCTCCTTGGTCCGCGTGTCGGTCGTCAGGATGGCCTCGGCGAAAGGCACCCCGCCCCCGGAGAGCTTGCCGGCGGCGCCCTCTATCCCGGCCCGGATGTTGTCCATCGGCAGGTGCTCCCCGATCACACCGGTAGAGGCGACCGCCACCCGCCCGGCCTCGACCCCGAGCGCCTCCGCAGCCGCCCGCTGCATCGCGTAAGCGTCCTCCACGCCCCGCGCTCCCGTGGCCGCGTTGGCGTTGCCGCTGTTGACCACCACGGCCCGCAGGCCGCCCCCCGCAACCGCCTCGCGCGTAACGGCCAGCGGCGCCCCCTTGAAGGCATTGCGCGTAAAGACCGCCGCCGCGTCGCACGAATACTCGGAGAAAAGCAGCCCCAGGTCTATGGTCCCGGACCCGCGTACCCCGCACGCGACACCGCCCGCCAGGAAACCAGCAGGGGCCGTCGCCCCACCGGAGAGAGTCGTTATCCTGATTGTTGAATCTTTATTCATGTCCGGCCAGTATTGTCGCACCCGTGCGTAGGGGCGTCAACGGAAATATCCAAGAACTTGAATAAATATCCGACGGGTGCTCTAATACGGTCATGAGTTTGAAGGTCGGGGTTTACGGTGGCGGTGGGTATGCGGGGGCGGAGCTGGTGCGGCTTCTGGGTGGGCATCCGAAGGTGGGTGGCCTGGAGGTGGCATCGCGGGGGTACGCGGGGCGTCCCGTCAGCGAGGTCTATCCGCAGATCTCGACGGACAGTTCCTTCGTGGGGCCGGAGGAGATCGGGGCTTCGGGGCTCGACGTGGCTTTCGTGGCTTACGGGCACGGGGAGAGTGCTGCCACCGTCGCGGCGTTGTTGGAGAATGGGGTCGGGCTCGTTGTGGACCTTTCGGCGGACTTCAGGTTGCCCGAGGTCGGGATGTACGAGGAGTGGTACGGGGCGCATCCCGCGCCGGGGTTGCTGGCGGAGGCACATTATGGGCTGCCCGAGGTCTTCGGGGCGGCGGAGGGTCGAATTATCGCCAATCCCGGCTGCTACCCGACGGCGGCCGTTCTGGCGCTGGCGCCGGTGGTTCGGCGGGTGGGAGGCGGGATCAAGTCCATAGTCATCAACGCGCTTTCTGGGGTGAGCGGGGCTGGGGCGAGGCCTAGCGTGAAGACGCACTTCGTGAGCGCCAACGAGAGCGCGAGCGCGTACGGGGCGCCGCTGCACCGGCACACGCCGGAGATCGAGACGGTCCTGCACCGGGTGGGGGAGAGCCCGCCGGTCACGTTCGTACCGCACCTCATCCCGATCAGCCGCGGCGAGCTCGAAACTATAGTGGTCGACCTCGAAGACGTGCCGGGGGCCGAAGAGGTTCTAGGTTGGTATGAGGAGGATTACGGGGCTTCGGCTTTCGTCGAGGCGAGGGGGGAGTACCCGCACATCTCTCACGTGGCGAACACGAACAGGTGCCGGCTTTCGGCGGCGGTGGACGGGCGTGCGGGGAAGCTGCTGCTCTTTTCGGCGCTGGATAACTTGCTCAAGGGGGCGTCCGGGGCGGCCGTACAGAACATGAACCTGGCACTCGGGTACGCTGAAGACCTCGGGCTCGAGCACCTCAAGTAGGAGGAAGATTATGGGCGCGACGCGCGCACCGGTGGACAAGACGACCAGGCAGGACCTGATCCTGCGCCTCATCTCCGAGCGGGACCTCGGCACCCAGCAGGGTGTAGCCGAGGCGCTGGCAGACGAGGGGGTCGAGGTGGCCCAGGCCACCGTGAGCCGGGACCTCGCGGAGCTCGGGGTGCTCAAGGTCGGCAGCCGCTACCTGGCCCTTCCGCACGACCCCGGATCGGCCGGAATAGAGGTGCTGCCGAGCTTCGTTCTCGGCATCGTCCAGGCCCAGAACCAGGTCGTGATCCACACCAGGGACGGCACCGCGGGCGCCGTATCGAGTGTCCTGGACAGGGTCAGGGGGCTGAGGATACTGGGCACCATCGCCGGCCAGGACACCGTGCTGGCGATCGCACAAAACGACGAAGCGGCCGAGGAGGTCGCTGGCCTCATCGCCGACGTCTGCCGGGCCAAGACTCGTCCCGCCGGAAACGTCGAGTAGCCGGGACCCGTGAAAATTCACTTCATCAGGCACGCCACGTTCGTACTCGAATTGGGCGCCGTCCGCGTGATGGTCGACCCCATGCTGGGCCGGGCCGGAACCGCCCCCGCCGTTCCGAACACACCCAACGAGAGGCCGAACCCCCTGGTCGAGTTGCCGCTCGGGGACGAAGAGTTGACGGACCTTATCGGCAGCACGGACGCGGTGCTCGTCACGCACACCCACGCCGACCACTGGGACGGACGGGCACGGG
>JACDFX010000405.1 GCA_013815575.1 Rubrobacter sp. | reverse complement strand
GCGCGTTATCGGCGTTCATGTGCTCCCCGAGCTCCACCACCCCGGGGTCGACGCCCGATGCTTCGCCCGCTGCGTCCTCGAGCATCTTGGTGACGTCCCCGCCGAGGGCGTGGACCCTGTTGAAGATCCGCTGTATCTCGTCCTCGACCGCGACAACAGGCGTGATGGGGTACCCCGAGAGCATCCTGAGATCCTCGATGGCGTAGAAGTTGGTTGGATCGCTCATCGCGACGATGAGGCGCCCGTTCTCGACGCGCAGGGGAAGCATGTTGTGCTTGCGCAACACCTTGCTCTCCGCGACCGCCGTCACGCTTCGGTCCACGTCTCTTTCGGTGAGCTCCACGTACTCGAGGCGAAGCCTCTTCGCGAGGGCCATGGCCAGGTCCGCGGACGACACGTAACCCGCGGAGAGTAGAACCTGGCCTAGCTGGCGCTGGTCGAGGTGCTGGGCGGAGAGAGCCTCGTCGAGCTGGGAGCGTGTGATCTTGCCCAGGGCAAGCAGGGCCTCCCCAAGTTTGTCCACCCCCAACCCCGCCTTCTTTTCGCCGGCACCGCCCACCCTAGTGTTTTCGGCCCCTGTCCCGATTCTGTTAATCGTCCCTGCTCCTTGCCGGGGCGCCCGCAAACGACGCGGGCAATGGCCCACGCTTCCGCCGTAAGCCAGGTATGCGGTCGGTCGGGTAGGCCGCCCAAATGCCACATTTGCCTCCCGGACATTTCTCCGCCGCGACCCTGCTTCGTAGGCCGAGACCGGCCGAATCCCGCGGGCGCATTGTGACGGGACCATCTGGGAAGCAATCGGTGCGTCACCACCCCGCAAACCAGCATGACCCTTCTCGTCGATCGGCAGAGACCTTTAGGCCACACCGACCAGGTTCAGGTATAGGGCCCAGAGCTTAGGACCGGCAAACAGCGCCACGAGCCCCCCGAAGGCCATGAACGTCCCGAAGGGGAGGGGGCTTCCGCGTTCGAGCCTGCCTGCGGACACCAACGCTGCGTAGGCAACGGTCCCGGAGAACGCCCCGACGAAGACCGCCAGCGCGGCGTAGGAGCCGAGGAACAGGCCGAGCATCCCGCCCATCTTGACGTCCCCCATGCCCATGCCGCCAGGGTAGACCGTGGCCAGCCCGAAGAGAAAGCCCGCAACAGCCAAACCAGCCAAAGAATACGCCCACCACGCCTCCGGCCCGCCCCAAAGGGAGAGCACGAGACCGGCCAGGGAGGCGGGACCCACGATCGCGTTGGGCAGAAGCCGTTGCTCGAGGTCCGTGGCGGCCAACGCGATCAACGCGGCAACCAGCGTCAGCGAGAGCGCGAGCTGGCCCGCACCCTCGAACCGAACGGTCGCGGCACCGAACAGCAGCCCCGTAAGCCCCTCCACTAGCGGGTAGCGCGCCGGAATGCCCTCCCGGCAGCGGCGGCAGCGCCCCCGGAGCACCGCGTAGGAGACCAGGGGCACGTTGTCCCTGCGGAGGATGGGCGTCCCGCAGTGCGGGCAGCGCGAGGCCGGCCGGACCACCGACGCGCCGGCCGGGACCCGGTGCACGACCACGTTCAAGAAGCTACCCACGACGAGGCCAAGCAAGATCGTCCAGGCAACTATCAAGCCCTATCCTCCTCTGCGGTCCATGCAGCCGACCCGTACAGTTTCGGCCCGGGTGCCCCGTCGCTTTAGGAGGGAAGGCGATCCCACAACAAGCCTCCCCGGAAGCCTAGGAAGACAGAGGGTCCGAGCCCGCCGATAAAGCCGGGACGGCGCGTCCCCGTCGTCGAGGAGCCTCGGGGGCTTTCTCTCGCGGAGCGGGGTGGCGTCAGGCCCTTCAGGCCCGGGGTGCGGAGTCCGAGGCGGTGGACGACCCCGGGTGCGGCCATTCCGACCGGCCGCGTCTTTACGTCAAGGCGCGTCCTGAGATTCGCGGCGGCGCCGGCCCTAGCGTCCGGCCTTTTCTTTCGCCCGCAGGAACGCATCGTAGTCGTCTGTAAAGAAGTGCTTCCGGTCGTTTGCCTCGAGCACGTAATAGAGGTAGTCCGTCTGCTCCGGGTCGATAGCGGCTTCCAGAGACTGGCGGCTCGGGCTGCAGATGGGTCCGGGCGGCAGCCCCTGGTTCTCGTAGGTGTTGTACGGGGAGTCTATCTCCAGGTCTGCCAGGGAGAGGTTTTCTTTGGGCTTTTCCAGGGCGTACTGGATCGTGGCGTCGATCTGGAGCGGCATATCCCGGCGCAGGCGGTTGTAGATCACCGACGCTATCACCGGCCGCTCCTCGGCGTTGGCCGACTCCTTCTCGATGAGGGAGGCGACCGTGACCAGCTCGTGCTCCGTCAGGCCGTGGCGCTTTTTGGCGCCGGCGATGTCCAGGCTCTCGGTTTCCAGCAGGTACTGCCCCAGGAGCCGGTCAACCACCTGGACGGCCGTAACGCCCCTCTCAAAGTCGTACCTTCGGGGGAACAAGTACCCTTCTGTGGTCTCTATGCCCTCGTTCTGTAGGAAGGCGTAGCCGTAGTCGGTCTCCCGCGCGGCCTCTTCGAAGCCCACGGCCGAAACGCCTGTACCGGCGGCCACGGTACGGGCGGTCTCCCCGAGGGTCAGGCCCTCGGGTATGGTGACCGCAATCGTGGGAACGGCGTCTCCCGCGGTCAGCTTCTCGAGGATCTCTCCGCTCTTCTGGCCCGGTTCGAAGGTGTATCGTCCGGTCTTTATCTCCGTCCCGTAGCCCTCGATGCGGGCCTGCGCCTTGAAGACCAGGGCGCTCTGTATTACCCCTGCCTCGTCGAGCTTGGACGCCACCTCCGAGAGCGTGTCGCCCTTGACTACCTCAACCTCTACCGGGCCGTCAGGCTCGTCGGCGCCGCCCGCAAAGGCCGAGGCGTAGATCATGTACACAGCCCC